>JAWOBE010000197.1:0-6339 GCA_046498185.1 Desulfatiglandaceae bacterium
ATATGAACGGCCGGTAAGAATCGAATAGGCAACGGCAACAGTCAAAACGCTGTCGTCCGTGAACCTGCAGCGGGGATCGAACAGGGGAAAGTTTTTCGTTTTGACGGGGCAGTGCTCGTAAACTGACCCAATGATATCTCCGGCGATGGATCCGATCATGTTTCTTTCTCTTCAGTCGAAAGGTGAACTGAGGTGCCGGGGAAAGACGGCCGAAAGTCTATAAAAAGGCTCTAAATTTTGTGGAGATATGGCTTGCAAAAAAGCTCCGAACTTTCCCGGTCCTTCTCCTGTGACAGCTTCGGCTCCTACATTGCTTCGTCAAATTTTTCTCTATACTTGATTACACCAGACACGCCTGGCACTAATCTCCCAGCAGGGTTTTAACCGCAATCAGGCTGTCGGTGTCGCCGGTTTTTTGAAGTACGCCCATGATCGATCGGAAACACTCCCGGATGATGGCTGTTTTAGAATTGGGAGAGGTCATTTGTGCATCGATGGATTTTAAATCGGCCATCAACTCAGCCAAAGAATCAAAATCCAATCTTTTTTCACCTATTTGGCCTTTTAAATCCGCGACAATTCGTTCCACGGCCTGACAGGCGGATTCATTTAAAACCGGTGTATTTCCGAGTACGAGCCCCGGATCGTGCTCGCCGGTGATCGAGGCCCCCAATTGTTGCGCTTCGGCCACGCCGTCAGCAGTAATTCCTATACCGCCGCTGAGGGTCTTAATTTCAGCAAGTCCGGTGCCAAAAAGATTTTCGGCCGTCTTGGTGGATGCTTCTCGATCGAGCCCCATGGTTTCACCGATATCGAACCAGGAAACCGTGACTGAAGGATCTCCCTGGGTTTGAAGATACAGTTCGACAAGAAACAGGGGTGACTTTTCTTTGACATCATCTAAAGTAAACATTAAATTTATACCTTTCAGGTTAAATGGTCGATAAAATTCATCTGTGGATCAGGACCCATGAAATTATCGTCCGGATTGATTTGTTAAATTAATCGTAACTTAGAAAAATAAGCAACAGATGGTAATGTCCATCAAACAGAATTCGGCTAAGGTGATAACGAATCTTAAAGCCTTTTACCAAGCTTGTAATTCGGCCTTTATAATCAATACTTAAATTAATTCACAATTCAAGGTGTGACCCGAACTTCAAGTTTCCTATAGAGTGTCTTCCGGCCGATTCCCAGGATGGCTGCTGCCCGACGCTTGTTTCCATCCACTTTCTTCAGCACGTGACGAATGTACCGCCGCTCCATTTCGGCAAGCGGCAAAAGCTTTTCATTTTCCGTCGTCAAACCATGGGTATCGCTTGAGGCACCCCCCCCACTGAATTGATAATTACGAATTCTGGCAGGCAGGTGTTCCTCGTGAATCCAGGTTTCCGTGGCGAAAGTCACTGCTCGCTCCACCGCGTTGCTGAGTTCTCGAACGTTTCCTGGAAAGGGGTACCGGGTGAGAAACTCTATGGCCCGACCGTTGAATCCCTTGATCTTCTTGTCCAATGCCAAGGCAAACTGTTGCATGAACTTAGCGGCGAGGAATTCTATATCCTCGCCGCGTTCCCTTAGCGGCGGAACGCGGAGGGTGAATGCCTCCAGGCGGAAGAACAGGTCTTCCCGAAAGTGGCCCCGGCGGACCTCTTCGTCAATGTTACGGTGGGTGGCGGCCATCACTCTTACATTCACCTGATGTTCACGGTTTTCCCCCACTCGCCTGAGACTTCCATCCTGGAGAATTCGCAAGAGCTTTGCCTGAAGGGAGAGCGGCATCTCCGAAATCTCGTCCAGGAGCAGAGAACCGCTTTCGGCCTCGGCAAAGAGTCCCTGGCGACTTTTGCTGGCGCCGGTAAACGATCCCTCTGCATGGCCGAAAAACTCGCTTTCCATTAAGTGTTCCGGAATCCCCGCACAATTTACAGGCAGGAAAGGGCTGCCGGCCCGGGCGCTCTCCTTGTGGATCGCCCTGGCGACCAACTCCTTGCCCGTTCCGCTTTCACCGAGAATCAATACCGGCCCATGTGCCTTGGCCACCTGCCGGATCCGCTCGAAAAGAAGACGCATGGCCATACTTTTTCCGTACATGCCATGGAAGCTTTCCGAAGAAAGAAGCCCTCGCATCTGATTGACCATTTCCTTGAGGCGCTTTTTTTCCAGTACCCGCTTCACGCTCAGCATGAAGTGTTCCAGGTCTAACGGTTTGGTCAGAAAGTCATCCGCTCCTGCCTTCAAGGCTTCCACGGCCCTTGGAATGGTTCCGAAAGCGGTGATCATGAGAAACCCGGGGGGAAGGTCAGGGACATTTCCGAGGATTTTCCTGAGAAAGGTCAGGCCGTCCATTCCCGGAAGCCTCAGGTCGCAAACAATTAGGTCAGGCCACCTTTGTTCCATGACCTGAAGCGCTTCTTCGGCGGATGATTTCCAACAGGCCTCCAGGCCGGCGTCCCGCACTTCTTCGAGCAGCAAAGTTCCGAGGGCCTTGTCATCTTCTATGATCCATACTAATCCGCTTGGCGTATCGGCTTTGGCCATTGCTCATCCTCCCGATGATCATTTGACTGTGGCGGCACTAGAAACTGAAAAGAAGCCCCGCCCATCTCGCTATTGCACACTTCTATCTTCCCGCCGTGCGCTTCCGCGACGGCATGCACCACGGACAAACCGAGCCCGGTCCCCTCACCCACAGATTTGGTGGTATAAAACGGTTCGAAAATCTTTGAACGGTTTTCCGGAAGAACGCCAGGGCCGTCATCATCTACGCAAAAGAGCACCCCTTGATCGTCTTGTTTCCATGTGAGGCGGACCTTACCGGCGGGGACACACTGGATGGCATTGCGCAAGAGGTTGATCAATGCCTGCTGAACTCTCATGGTGTCCAACATGATCGGTGCTTGGTTTTCGGGCCCCGTGAAATTGATTCTTATACCGTTCGTCCCCGCCTCTTCTTCGACGGTTGAAACCGCTGATGCAGCCAGGTGTGACGGGTCGGCCGGCGTACAACGAAGTGGATTGCGACGGCTAAAATTGAGCAACTGTTTGATGATGTGCTCCATCCGAACGACTTCTTCGCGAATGCATGTCAGCGCTTGCCGCTGTCCATCCGGAAGGCCTTTGTCACGAAGCGCACGCTGGGCCCTGCCGCTGATGACACTCAACGGCGTGCCCAGTTCGTGTGCAGTGCCTGCGGCAAGTCTTCCGAGGGCAGCCAGCTTTTCGGTCTGACGAAGCTCCTTTTCCAGCTTGTCGTGGTTTTTTCGGTGCTCCATAATCGTTCGTTCGGCGTCATCAATGCTGTTGAGCATTTGATTGAAGGTTTCCCCTATTATAGAAATCTCCTTGGGTCCGCGGAAATTGAAGCGATGTTTGCGTTCTCCCTGTGCGATCCTGAACATGGTGGAATTCAGCCGGCCAAGGTGTATCCCGAGGGCACGGTGATGGCCGTACAGGACTACAACTGAAAGCAGCACCAGTAGCACCCCGAGGATCAAAGCGCCTTTGATCCTGATGGACTGAAGGTTTTCACTGAACTCACTTTTTTTCCGGGTGAGTTGCAGCAACCCGTTGATTTGGCCTCCCGTGTCGGTGAGAGGCACAAAGTACGAGAATACCTGTCGATCGGCGATCCGACCGTATTCACCCCGCCTTTCTCCATCTGCGGCCAATTGGATCAGTCGGTCTCTTTCGGGTTCCGGTTCGGCTTGGCCGAGCCTGACGATCTCTTTGCCCTTTTTATTGTAGACATAGGCGCTGTAAACTCTGCCGATGGCAAAAACGGATTCCAACGCCTGCTGGATACTTCCCATCCGCTCCTTTTCCAAGGCATAGCTTAAGGGAAGCTGTACCGCCCGCGCTACAAGTTCCAGGTCTTTTTGCATCTGCTTTTCCACCTGCTTTTCTATGGAATTGAGCGACAGATATCCGAAAAGGCCCACGGTAGTTATTAAAGGTACCACCACATAAATCAGCAGAGGCACTCGGAAGCTCATAGATGTTGGGAACAGGTTAAAGCCTTTCATCTAAATCTCCAGGGGATAGGGTAGTGACAATCTCCTCTTATGACACATTAGAGGATAACACATGTATCATTTGGACACAACCCCCCCCACCTCCTTGCCGGGAGGCATCCTAAAGGTATGTTAAAATTTTTTATTGAATTTCAATAGGATATATACAAGTAAAATTTTTTTGGCATTTTTTGGCATGGGTTGTGCTTTAAAAACTGACTAAGATTAGGGCCGTTTGAAACTTCAAACCTGTATTGATTGAGAGAACCTCAAACAAAAATCGTTAGAATGAAAGGAGAGTAAGAATGAAACTGTTCGTAAATTATTGCTTTATATCCATGACTGCTATAATGTGTTTTTTGTTCTTCATGGTTTTTCCAGCCATGGCTGAAGAAACTTACCAGCAGAAGGCTCCCTCCGGCACTACCGGGACGCAACCGCAGGTCAGCGATGCGGAACTGGAAAAAGCTGCTGAAGCCTATGCAAACGTCACAAAAATCAGCCACGAGTTTCAGCAGTCCATCCAAGGAGTTGAAGACAAGAGCAAAAGACTGGAACTCCAGGAAGCTGCAAACAAAAAAATGATCTCTGCCGTTAAAAATACCGGTCTCGATGTCAAGACATATAACAGTATCATGGCGAAAATCCAAGCGAACGATGAGACAAGAGAGAAGTTCCTTGAAAAAGTAGAAAACATGCAGTAAATAAGGAGATATTAATACCATGAAATTTTCATTTCGATTGCTTGCCATGATGGTTCTGGCTGTGATGTTGGGTGTGAGCACTACGGGTTGCGATTCCGGAGAAAACTCCAAGCATTCCACCATGCCGCCCAGTCAACCCGGACAACCGGAAGAACGGGCGCCGGGTCACCAGCAACCAGGTCAGCAGAGTGGCATCGGATCGCAAGCACCGTTAAGCGATTCGGAACTGGAAAAGGCTGCCATGGCATACGCGGAAATTCAAGAAATCAACCAGCAACTGCAGCAGTCCGTTCAGCAAACTCAAGATCCGAACGAAAGACAGCGGTTGCAGTTGGAGACAAACAGAAGGATAGTCCAAGCTGCCGAAAAAGCCGGGCTCGATTTTGAAACGTACAATAGCATTATCAGTCAAGTCCGCATGAACAAAGCGTTAAATGAGAGGTTTCAGAAAAAGATTCAAAACATGCCGTAAGCGGAGGGAAAATGTGCCGGTCCCATTAAAAATTTGCAATAACAAAATATTGACTAACTATAGAATACAAGTGGGAAATTTATGGCAAGCTGGGGCCATATCCATGTTGGGTTGTTAACCGCTTTTGGTCGCCAATGCCCTGTTTTCACCAATCCCACCTTTACATAGATAACAGGAAAATTTAGATTAAATATTTTGTTTTCAGCTCCATGATCCTTTTTAAAGATTGAAACCCTTTTTCTTTAATGCTCTTGGAATCCGAGAAGGATTTCAGAATTTCTTGGTAAGCATTTTCAATATCCGGTCCCTTATGACAGATCAGGGCGATGTCTATATCCGCTGAAAGGATTTGCCGGATAACGGTTTTGATCTCATAATGTTTTTTAATGGCGCCCATGTCCAGGTCGTCTGTCATGATGATGCCGCCATACCCCATTTGTTTGCGAAGAAGATCATGGGCAATGCTTGGGGACAGACTTGCGGGCCACGTGGCATCCATGTTTGGATACCGAATGTGAGAAAGCATAATTCCGGCCACGTTATTTCTTATGGCGGCTTTGAACGGGAGCAGATCCGTGGATTGCATGGCGTCAACATCAATATTCAGGTCTGAGATCTCATCATGGGGATCCAACACGATGCGGCCGATTCCCGGGAAATGTTTTGCCACCGCCATAATACTGTTCGACTGAAGGTGATCGATAACCAACGTTCCCAATTCAGATACCCAGGAGGGATCGTGGCCGAACACACGGCTTGCCTGGACACTGTCTATGCCTTGCGGGACAACATCCAATACCGGCGCAAGGTTCATGTTGACTCCGATTTCTGTGAGTTCCGCCGCAGTGATCCGGGCAAAATGAATCGCATCTTCAGGGCCTTTCATTTTGGGATTGCCCGGAAACCGGGTGAAGGGTTCTTTGAGTCTGGCCACTTTTCCGCCTTCCTGATCAATGGAGATAAACAGCGGCGGACGGTCGCAGGAACGGGCATATTCCTGAATGGATGAGCACAGGCGTTTGATCTGGTCGGGATCTATAAGGTTTCTTGCAAAAAGGATGATTCCGCCCACATGTAACGTTTTAATAAGGAATTTGAGGTCCGGGTTGAACTCGGTTCCGTCAAATCCCACCATCAGGCGCTGGCCCGCGGA
>JAWOBE010000206.1:0-25347 GCA_046498185.1 Desulfatiglandaceae bacterium
GGGATATTCCGCTTCGGATAATGCTAAACCGTACTTAACTGCAAAATCATGACCTACCCCCTGCCAGTTTCCCGTACCGTCATCTCTTTCGAATCCATCGACAATTAAATATTTCTGCTGATTTTCAAAGGTACCGGTACCGATTGCGTTCGACCAGAAACTTTCGGAGTTATTGTTTTCAATGGCTGCGACCTTATAAAATACATTTGAAGGGGTTTGATGAATCTTAAACTCGCATTCCCCTTGATATTCAATAGTTTCGAGTTCATTCCATCCTTTTCCCTCCAAGGAGAAATAAATCTTAAAATGAGAAATACTGTCTGTATTGCAGTCCCATTTTAATGTTAATGTATCCGCTTGATTTATTCGGGCTGAATTAAGCGAAATTGTTTTTTCCGTATAATCATCTTGGATGTTTTGATAATACCGCGGGTCATAGGTATAAAGGTCCGACGGAGCGTAAGTCCAATAAGAAACGTCCCAATCCCGTCCTGCCGCTTCGATGGTTTTAAAGCCGCCGTTTTGATTTCTGGCGACAAAGAGTCTGACGTGCCCGACTTTATGAATGGCATCCCCGGGTTTCAGTTTTTCCTGCCACACGCTCCAGGCGTTCGGACGACTTCAAATACGCCAGCTCCACTTTCAGCTGCTTATTTATATTGAGCAGCTGTCTTTCTTCGCTTTTAAGCCGGCTTATACTGTATCCAAGCTGGGTTCCTTCAAAATTGGACCAAACATAACCGATGCTGCAGGTCATAAAAATAATCACGGTCACAACCACCACTAAAAGCTGCCTGGCGGTTAACCTGACCGGCGACGACTTGATTCGGGTATTTCGCGGGCCTACGCCGGTCTCGACATTCCTTGCCCCCTTCATGTTCGATACGAACTCTTTTCTTGTCATTTGAACACCCTCCGTGCCGCTCTGAGCACCGCACTTCTTGCGCGCGGATTTGATTCAATTTCATCTGGGAGAGCTCTTATCCCCTTCTTGGTCAAACAGCGGAACAACACTTTAAAGCCACAGGCACAAACAGGAAGGCCAGGCGGACATTTGCAGCCCTTCTCCCACGAGCTGATCGCTCTTTTAACCAGCCTGTCTTCCAGAGAATGGTAAGAAAGGACCACAAGCCGGCCGGAATCGTTCAGCAGTGAAGGGGCGAAATCCAAAAATTTTTCGAGATTGCCCAGTTCGTTGTTTACCGCTATCCTCAACGCCTGGAACGACTTTATCGCTGGATGCCTGGGCTTAAAGCGCGAAGAAGGTGGGAAGACCGATGCTATCAATGATGACAGCTCCAGTGATGTTTCTATGGCCCGCTTCTCACGCGCCCTGCAAATCGCCCGTGCGATCTGAGCCGCCCTACGCTCCTCCCCGTAATTACGAAATATTCTTTCCAGGTCCTTACAGGGCGAAGAGTTAACCAGGTTCCATGCGGTGAGATCCAGGGAAGGATCCATCCTCATATCGAGCAGTTCATCGGCGGTGATGCTGAATCCTCTGCCTGAAGAATCGAGCTGGTAAGAAGACATGCCCAGATCAAGCAGTATCCCGTCCACACGTTCAATTCCGCAAGTTGAGAGAAGCCCGGGCAATTCCGAAAAATTCCCGTTGATCACCCTGGCACGGTCACCGATGAAAGCGAGCCGTTCGGAAACCATCCTCACCGCGAACGGATCCCGATCGATCGATACAAGCCGACCTCTTTCATTTAAATGTCGGGCTATAAGTTCACTATGGCCCCCGCTTCCAGCCGTCGCATCCACGTAAATCCCGTCATCCTTCCATAGAAGGATGGAAACGACTTCACGGGCGAGTACGGGGACGTGGGGATACTTCACGGCCGACCTCTAGAAGCTTATGTTCAACAATGCTTCATTAGCTCCTGCAAACTCCTCCCGGGCGCGGGGGAACTCATGTTCATCCCAGAGTTCCTTTTGCCATATCTCGAATCTTTTCAAACAACCCACAAGGACGACTTCTCCATCCAGCCTCGCGTGCTCCCGCAAATCGGCAGGAATCGTGATTCTTCCTTGTTTCAGTTGACATTCCACCGCCCCGGATATGAAATAGCGGATGTAGGCATGGACCTTTGGATCAAAAAGGGGAAGACGGGCGGCCTGCTCTTCGATGATCTTCCAGTCATCTTTTTCGAAGGCCCACAGGCACCGGTCATGGTTGGTCACTACGACACTGTCGCCGCCGTTTTGCTCAAGAACTTCCTTGAACCTGGCGGGGATAGCCAATCGCCCCTTGGAATCAAGATTATGTCGCGACCTCCCGTGGAACATCGGCACCCTCTATACCACTCTATACCTATTTATGACACTTTGTGACACAGAATTACCCACATCTCTGTAATTGTCAAGCAAAAAAGCTTTTCCTTATTACGGGACGGGATCCGCAGAGAGACATCTTGATGATGGACCGGTATGATCTAGGGCGGATTGCATTGTTTATCAGGTTCTGGTATGTTCCATTGCTATTGGAGACGAATGATTATGGAAAGTCAAAATTTCGATTTACCTCCAAAAACCGGTTTGAGCGACTTTGCGGATGCCGACCTCGTTGAGGCCTTCAAACAAGGCTCCACCGATGCCATGGAGCGCATAGTCGAAATTTATGCACCGAGCGTGTTTACATTCGGCCTTAAAATGTGCGGGCAGAAGCAGGACGCAGAAGACATCGCTCAGGAAACTTTCCTTAACGCTTTCAGATATCTGGATCGATTCAGAGGTGAAACCAAGCTCAAAAATTGGCTTTTCAAAATAGCCGCAAGAGCCTGCATGCGGAAGCGGCGAAAGAAAAAGTGTGCTCCGGACAGAGAACTTTCCCTGGAATCTTTCATCCGGGATGGTGAAGAGGTCGGCATCGATATCCCGGATCTGGCCGATGACCCATCCGACCAATTGCTCAAAGCCGAAATGCGCAGGCACATCGATGAAGCGATCCAGGAACTCCCTCCCAAGTACCGAATCGTTTTTTCGTTGCGAGACATGCAAGGCTTCAACACCGAAGAAACAGCAGAAATAGTTGGAATTTCAATTCAATCCGTGAAAACCAGGCTCCATCGGGCGAGGCTTTTCATCAGGGAAAAAATTTCACACCATTACGGGCGGGGAGGATTACAATGAAAAAGGAATGTCGCACTTACTTCGCCCTGTTGTCCGATTATATTGACGGGGAACTGGATCCGGAAATGCGGCAGGCGCTCGAAGCGCATCTCGAAAACTGCACGGTATGCTCTCAGTGTTTGCTGTCGTTGAAACGGAGCATCGAGCTTTATCATGAAGCTTCGGGCCAGGAAGCTCCGCCTGAAGTGGTGGCCAGGCTCAAGTCGGCGTTGAAGGAATGCATGGAGCGTACGGCGGAATAGGGTTACAGGTTTTATAAAGCGTTCTGAATACATGGGTTGACAATGTTGACAGCCCGACCCCGCCGCAGTTATTTTAGCTGGCCTTGAGGCTGAAAAGAGAGCCACATCCGAATTTATGGAGCCTGAATAATGACCTTGATGCTCTTTAATACACTGACTCGTCAAAAAGAAATTTTTACACCCATTCATGACCAAGAAGTCCGGATGTACTCATGTGGACCGACTGTATACAACTACGTCCATATAGGGAACCTTCGCGCCTACATCTTTGTCGACCAGGTCCGGCGCTACTTTTCTTACAAAGGCTACCGTATATTGCATGTAATGAACATAACCGACGTGGACGACAAGACCATACGGGACGCCAAGGCCGCCAATAAAACACTCAAAGAATTCACTGGCTTTTACCTCAAGGCATTCCTGGAGGACCTGGAGGTTCTGAACATCGAACGCGCCGAGATTATGCCTCGGGCCACGGAAACGATTCCTGAAATGGTTTCGCTGGTGACCAAGCTCAGAGACAACGGTTTTGCGTACGAAAAAAACGGAACGTGGTATTTCCGCATTGCTTCCTTTCCCGAATACGGGAGGCTTGCGCGCCTTGATCTTCAGGATCTGCTTCGAAACGCCGACGGCCGGCTTTCCGACAGCGACGAATACGAAAAAGATGATGCGCGGGATTTCGCGCTCTGGAAAGCCGCCAGCGAAGAAGATAATGATATCTGCTGGGACACGGAACTCGGCAGAGGAAGACCGGGCTGGCACATCGAATGCAGCGCCATGTCGACCAAATATCTCGGTCAGCCTTTCGATATCCATACCGGCGGTGTAGACCTGATCTTTCCCCATCACACAAACGAAATCGCCCAAAGTGAAGCCTGCGGTGTCAAATTCGTCAATTTCTGGCTCCATAACGAACACCTGCTCGTAAACGGGCAAAAAATGAGCAAAAGCCTGGGCAATTTCTTTACACTCAGGGAACTTCTGGTCAAAGGGTACGACCCGATGGCCATACGCTACCAGTTGTTGAGTGTGCATTACCGCCAGCAGCTGAATTTCACCGAGGAAGCCTTGAGGCGCATTCCTTCGACCCTTCAGCGGTTTAAGGACTTCATGATCAGGCTTCATGAAGCGGGCTCCGATGATCCGAACGACATAGAGCCGGGAAAAGAAACTTACGAATTGATTTCCGAAGCCGCCGCACGTTTTGAAGCTTCCATGGACGACGATTTAAATATTAGCGCAGCTCTTGGGGCTGTGTTTACATTTATGAGGGAAATCAACAGGCGGATGGACAGAAGTCTCATCACGCCTCCGGACGCCAATGCCGCATCGAAGCTCATGAAACAATTCGACAGGGTTCTCGGCATTATCGGCCAAGGGAACGGGGAAGACATTCCCGCCCGGATGACAGAACTTGTAAAGGCCAGAGCCGAAGCGAGAAAGAAAAAGGATTTTGCATCTGCGGACCGTATACGGGATGAACTCCACGATCTGGGTTTTGTGGTGGAAGACACACCAGAAGGCCCTAGGGTGAAAAAACGATAAAACATCAAAACAACCCTGTCCCTCGGGGTCGGCGTCGCTGTCGGCGTCGGTATCGGAAGTTGACCGGCGACCTTTTCGACCCCGATACCGATCCCGACCCCGACGCCGATAAGGCGGGGATGGTACTTATTACGAGGCCGTCAAAATCGGATCAGTCGTAAATCTTCCATATGATTTCTTCCAGAGGCCGCTTCGGGACATGGTGGACCCCGTTTTCATCGCGCCAGTATTTGATGTCTCCACCCGCTTCGATATATTCTATCATGACTTTCTCCCGCGGCCTGCCGATTGCGACCACCAACATTATCTCGAAATGGTCTTCGATACTCAGATCCTTCGCCAGCCCTTCGCGATCGATGCTTGCAAGCATACATCCACCGAGCCCCTTTTCAACAGCCCCCAAAAGTATGCTCTGGCAGGCGATTCCATGATCGCAGAAAAAGTTGGTGTGAATCCTGGTATCCCCTAAAACGACTATATACGCCGAAGGCCGTTCCCCTTCCGCGGGGCCTTTCCAGTCTTTCAAATAAGCAGCCCAGGCCAGTCGTCCAAAAATTTTATCGTTCGTGGCAGGCTCGCAGGAAAGAATGTATTTCAGGGATTGCAGATTCGCTCCGTTAGCACAATGGCGCGCGAGATCAACGAATTCTTTCAATGTCTCGATCGAAACCTTTTCATCCTGATAGAATCTTCGATAACTCCTGTTTTTGTAGATCAAGTCCTTTAGCATCTGTACCTCGCATATTTTTTTGGGTTATTGGAAAAATAAATTTTAAAAGCCACCCCGTTCGTATACGCGTTTTTACCATGAACGAGCTTTATTTTCCACAAGTAGTAGAAGAAGCACTCTGTAGCGGTTCGAGCATAATTGAATCCTGATTTTGTTTCGTGTTATTGTATAAAAATTGCTTTTGGCGGGTACCCCGGTAGCTGCACTTCATTTCCAGGAGAAAACTATGATTGATGTGGACATGATTGTGAAAAACGGTATCGTGTTGACTATGGACGATCAGAACACGGTTATCGACCAAGGGCTGGTCGCTGTTTCAGACGATTCCATTCATTGGGTGGGGAAGGAGTGTTCGGCCCCGGCGTTTTCGGCGGCAACCACGATAGACGCCGGGGGTGGAATAATATCTCCGGGCCTTGTAAACGGGCACACCCACGCCGCAATGAGCCTTTTCCGGGGCCTCGCCGACGACCTGCCGCTGATGGAGTGGCTAAACAACTACATATTCCCCGTCGAACGACGCATGGATGAAAATTTTGTATATACAGGAACCATGCTCTCATGCGCCGAAATGATTCTTTCCGGCACCACCACTTTTTGCGATATGTACCTATTCGAAGAAGCCGCTGCGCGTGCTGCGCACGAAGCAGGGATGAGATGCATCGTGGGAGAAGTATTCTACGATTTTCCGTCCCCTAATTATGGTAAAATTGATAACGGTTTTACTTACGTCGAAAACATGATCGAGCGGTGGCGCGATGATCCTCTTGTATCGATTGCCATCGAGCCTCACGCACTCTATACCTGCGCCCCTCAACTACTCAAAAAAGCCGGATCTCTGGCCGAACGGCACAATCTTCCGATTATCACCCATGTAGCCGAAACTTTTTCGGAAGTCGACGAAATCCATCGGCGCTACGGAAAGACTCCTTTCCGCCATCTCAATGACCTGGGCTTGCTCAACTCCAGGCTCATCGCTGTACATTGTGTTCATGTTGAAGATGAAGACATTGCTCTGTTAGCCGAAAGTGGCGTGCGGGTGGTCACAACCCCGGAAAGTAACATGAAGCTCGCTTCAGGAACAGCAAGGGTGAAAAAGTACCAGGATGCCGGGCTGACGGTCGGTCTGGGGACCGACGGATGCGCTTCCAACAACGACCTCGACATGTTCGGAGAAATGGATACGTTTTCAAAAATCAGCAAAATCTCTACTATGGATCCGACCGCAGCCCCGGCACCTGTGGTTTATAAAATGGCCACCAGAGAAGGAGCCAAAGCGCTGGGGATGGAGAAATCCATAGGCTCCATCGAACCGGGGAAAAAAGCAGATATCATCGTTATCGATACGAATACCCCTCATATGACGCCGATGTATGGACCTTTTTCCCATCTTGTTTACGCCGCCAACGGAGGGGACGTAACACATACTATCATAGGAGGTCGCCTGGTTATGGAAAACCGGCGACTGCTGACCCTTGATCTTCATGACGTGCTCGAGGCTGCAAGGTCAAAGCAAAAAACCGTGCTCGGATGGTTGGGCAAAGAGAACGGAGATTTTTAGTTTGAAAACAGGTACAATAAAAAATGGATCGATTTTATACACTGCATTGATTACTGCGGTAGTCCTCTTCGTTCTCGTGCCGGCAGGATTTTTGTTTTACCTGTATTATTCGGTCACGCTGGAAGCAGCGGAGCGGATCGAACGTGGGGTTATCGACAGTATACTTGCTTCCGAAAGCCCTGTCTATTATGACGACGGGAAAACTCCGATAGGGGTTTTTTTCGAAAAGACTCACCGTAAATACATCCGTTATGAAGAAATTCCTAAAATATTCATAAAGGCGATAGTTGCAGCTGAAGACAGAAGCTTTTTCGAACACCACGGCGTGGATTTGAAAGCGGTGGCCAGGGCGATGATCTCAAACATCAAGGCTGGAAAGGTGGTACAGGGGGGTAGCACCATTACCCAGCAAACGGCTAAAAACATCTTCAAACGCGAAAAGCGATCATATTGGGCCAAGATGAAGGAATTGTGCCAGGCTTTCCTGCTAGAGCGCAATTATTCGAAAGAAGAAATACTGGAAATGTATGTGAACCAATTTTTCGTTACCGGCTACGGTAAGGGCCTCAGGATAGCCTCCCAGTATTTTTTCGACAAGGAAGTCAAAGATCTCGATCTGGTTGAAGCGGCCTTCATCGCTGGATCGCTGAAGGCCCCGAGCAAGTACAATCCGTTCACCAAGGCCACCCTGAAATCCAGGGAAAGAGCTCGCATGCTTTCAAAGGAAAGAAAAAACTATGTCCTTTCAGCGATGCATAGTTTGAATTTTATTTCCACCAAAAGTTACCGCGAGGCTGTAGAGTGCGAAGTGCCTTTCCGTGAGGGAAAAATTTCCTACAGATTGAATGTGGTAATGGATTATATCCGCAGTCAAATGGAATCCGCACCCTTCCGACGCATACTCGAAGAGCAGGGTGTTGATAATTTCGCCACATCTGGCATAAGCATTTATACATCCATTAACGAACACATTCAGAACCTTACAGTCGAAAGCCTTCGTGAGCATCTACCCATGATCGATATCCAGCTTCGCGGTTACCGGCCGGATCAAGATCCGGAACTATCCGAAACTACTGATCCCGTCGCGCACACCCTGCCCGAATCCACCCTGCCGTTTCCGGTTGAGGTTACGGGGCTTGATCCCACGGATCAGGATGCCCTGATGACGGTAAAATGGGAAACCGGAGAAGGAATAATAGATTTCGAAGGCGTTAAAAGCGTCGGGGAAGCTTGGATTAAATCGAAAAAGGGCCGGTGGGCCGAATTCAGCATTAACGATCTACCCGAATTCCTTTCGCTGTTCGGCACGGGCATGAAAGTCTGGGTTCGTTACCTGGATCGGGAAAAACAGGGAAAGAAACTTATATTGTCACATAAACCTGAACTTGAAGGAGCAGCGATTGTACTTAAAAAGGGTATGGTAAAAGCCATGGTCGGGGGGTTTTACAATCGTTTTTTTAACAGGGCGGTCGATGCCAAACGTCAGCTGGGCTCGATATTTAAACCACTGGCCTATTCCGCGGCCCTCCAACTCAAATGGAACAGCCTGGATCCGCTTGCGAACAGGCCGGATCTTTACCGTTTTCAAACCACCGCTTATGTCCCTAAACCTGACCACACGCCGGACGCTGAAAAAGTTTCGCTTGCGTGGGCTGGAGTTAAATCGGAGAATTTAGCATCAGTGCGTTTAATGTCTGAGCTCACAGACCACCTTAATCTTCATGAATTCGAGCTTGTCGCGCGCTCGGTCGGACTCGCCCCGCATGAAAAAGAAAGTTATAACGATTACGCCCGCAGGATCAGGGACCGGCATGGTGTTATTGTCAATGATGAGGCGATGATGGAAGCCGCTTTCATCGAAGCCAAAACCTCGGTGCGACCGGAAATTATTTTTGCCGGCTATCCCGACACCGACGGACTGCTCGAAACCGTGGACAGGCTTCACTTCCGGATAGACGATTCATTGCTGGACAAAGACGAACGGAAAGCCCTGGAAAAAGTTTTTCCTCTCGACTACCGCCGCATGTCCGCTTGCAACCGTCGGATGAAACAACTGCAGGCCTCGGAAAAACCGGCCAGGTTCGTATTTCACCGGATGGAAGGAATAAGTGAAGAGGGCCGAACAGCTTACATAGAAGACATGTCCTTCGCGCGCAAGGGCTCCTTCATACCGATCGAATCGGCGAAGGGCATCTATACCCCAGATATATGGATAGACGGCCGTCTGCCTTCGCGGATACTCAACGCATTGGAACAAAAAACTGCAGATAATTTCCAAAAAATAAAAAGCAGCCCACGTTACAGCATGGATGTGCTTAGAAAGATAAGAGATTTTAAGCTATTGGTCAATATGAACTACGTTTTAAAACTCGCAGGACAGATGGGAATTTACACTGAAATGGAGCCGGCGCTTTCTTTTCCACTCGGAGCTCATTCAGTCAGTATTATGGAAGCTGCTCTTGCGTATCAAACGATGATGACGGGGGTCCGACCGATTCTTTTTCCTGAAAATCCGAACTTGATCCCGGTTATCACCAAAATAGCCGACCGCGACGGAGAAACAATCTGGGAATACAAACCATCCTCTCAGCAGATAGTGAGCCGGGAGGTATCCTCGCAGATCATGGAAATTTTGAGGCTCGTAGTAACCCAAGGCACAGGAAAACGCGCTGAAGGGGCGGTCCGCTTTCAAATTGAAGAAAAACCCGATTCCGATGTTGCCATACCGGTATACGGAAAAACCGGCACCGCAAACAGATTCATGAATTCCAGCTTCGCAGGCTGTATTCCTGGACCGAATGCAAAAACAGGAGTCATGACACTCAACGAAGGATACACGATAGCTGCTTATGTAGGCTATGACGATAACAGGCCTATGAAATCCTCCAATTTTTCCGTCTATGGATCCACCGGGGCGTTACCGGTGTGGATAGACACCGCAAATGCAGTGGTCTCAGGCCCGGAATGGAAAAAGCTGATCAGACCGGCTGACCTTATATTTGCAGCCTCCGACCCGCATGTCGATCTGGATATATTGAAACGAATACCCATATCTCCGGTAAGCGGTCTTCCGGCCGAAACAGGTGTTTCGTTTCACGCATTATTAAAAAGCGAACGAGGCGGTCACGAACTCCTGCGCCTGTTCGAACCCATAGAGGATAAACAATGAAAAAGTGCCTGCATTTAGTTCTATTTCTAGGGGCCGCAGCTTTTTTTCAGAGCTGTGCCGGGATCATTGAAGATGTCAGGGTTGAACCTGCTCGAGACACAGTAAAAATTTCACCTCAGGTGCTCGATGCCTCAATAACTGATATTGAAACCCTTATCGACAAAGGCATGCTTGACGAAGAGCAAACACGGCGTGCCACGGACCTTATCAAAGCGGTCGAAGACCTGCGGCATATCCCGCCTCAGGCAGAGAACGCCCTTTCCACCAGGTTGGAAAAATTGCTGATAACCACTTCCGCATTGATTCACGAAAGCCTTTCCGGACCCAAGGCTACCGAGCATGAAAAAATCGCGTCGGAGGACAAATGGATCGACCTAACCAAAAGAATATTTTCCGAATTCCGTGTGGGAGACCACAGGGGCGTCATAGAAACGGCGGGCGCCATCGAAGAAGCATACGGGAAACATTCCCTCGGCCCGGAGACAAGCGCTGTACTGGCGCTTTCGCTGGAAGCCCAAGGCAGGACAGCTGAAGCCTTACAAACCGCCCTTGAGGCAGTTGAAGGGCTTGACGACCTCCCTGACCGCCTGTTGATCAACGCGGCTTTGGCCCGGCTGCATGCCGCACGTGGTAACACTCGTGAGGCTGAAAAATGGCGTCAAAAACTTGAACAACAACTTAGCGAACGTTCTTTGTTGCTGGCAGCCCTTGAAAAACAACTTGAATCGGCGGCGGCTCCAGAAGACAAGGACTTTAAAAGCTGGGCCCGAAGTTTGTCCACCGGGCAGCCCGATACCGACGAAATAATCAATTCCATCAGGCAAGCGGCAGACAAAGTCGATGAAGAAAACTTTTCGGATGCAAGGGAAATACTAAACCGCACACGCCAATGGATAGAACCCACGGGGGGCGATGCCGGGCTGATCGACGAAGCGATGCTCAGGCTGGAGAAGGCAGAGGAGGTTTACCTGAAAAAACGTATTACAACACTTTCTCGGAAAGATATGGATCTATCTCCGATCGCCGATCTTCTCGCCCGCGAGCGCTACAAAGAGGCTCTCTCAAGACTCGAGGCGATCGAGCGAATCAGCGGTTTTTCCCCGGAAGTTGACGAAATCCGTGAAACCGCGATAGAGCGTCTGATTACTCGTGAAAGCACGAGGGCGGCTGAGACATTTCTCGCCGCCGGCAGGGAACCAAGCCCAAAGCGTAAAATGGCCTTGCTCGAAGAAACACGGAGTATACTGAGAGGGCTTCTCTCGGCTTACCCCGAAGCTGCTTCCTCCGACAGGATAGAGTCGTATATCGAGCGAGTCGATAGTGAAATCAAAAGACTCAAAGCCCAAGGGAACTGAAAGGAATTTTTTTGAAGCAAAATCTGGAAAATGTAAAGGTCGTCGGTTTTGGACAGGCCAGTTTTGATTTTCTGGGCCAGCTGTCCCGTTACCCTCAAGAAGACCACAAATGCGAGCTCAAAGACCTTGCAACCGGATGTGGCGGCCCTGCCGCAACGGCCATGGTTACGCTTTCGCGGCTTGGTGTTCAGACGTCGTTTATCGGGGCAGTTGGAGACGACCGCTTCGGTGCTGAAATAATCCGCTTTTTGGAAACCGAAAAGGTGGATATTTCTTTTTTAAAATCCATCCCGGGCTGCATGTCGCAGTTAGCGTTCATAGCCGTTACCGCCGCTGGTTCACGAACGATCTTCTGGCACCGGGGGACAGTACCTTCACCTGAACCTTCCGAAATAGACCTGTCGCCCTTTACCGGCGCACGCGTTCTTCACCTGGATGGTCTCAAGATCGAAGCCTCGATCGCGGCGGCGCGCCAGGCTAAATCGATGGGGATCACGGTAGTGCTTGATGCGGGTACATTCCGTGAGGGAACCGACCTCCTGTTACCGCTCGTTGACATACTGATAGCTTCCGAGCGCTTCGCAGTGCCGCTGGTTGGGGTAGGGAAGGCATCTGATGCCGAAGCGATAAAGACACTGGTCTCCTTCGGGCCCACCCAAGTTGTCATAACTCAAGGAGCAAGAGGCAGTGTCGGATTTGACGGAGGCGAAATAATCCATCAGACGGCCTTCAATGTAAAAGCCGTCGACACCACTGGTGCGGGTGATGTTTATCACGGCGCCTA
The DNA here is from genome assembly GCA_046498185.1 of Desulfatiglandaceae bacterium. Lineage (GTDB taxonomy): Bacteria > Desulfobacterota > DSM-4660 > Desulfatiglandales > Desulfatiglandaceae > CAYXDR01. Next base: position 12,525 of record JAWOBE010000206.1, read on the forward strand.
TATTTACAGGTTTTTGGAAGGAGAGGACATCGCCGGGTGCATGAAATTCGCTTCCGCGGCCGCGGCATATAAATGCACCGTTTCCGGTAATCTGAAAGGAGTTCCGCATCTGGAGCAAGTGTTGGAAATCATGAACCACGAATTATGAAACCGCTGATGCCCCATGCCGGGCGCATAAAAAAAGGGGCTGCGAACATTCGCAACCCCCGAATTTTCTGGTAGGCACGAAGGGATTTGAACCCTTGACCCCTACCGTGTCAGGGTAGTGCTCTCCCCCTGAGCTACGTGCCTGAAAGAATCTGTTTACTACCAGCGTCCATCCAGATTGTCAAGATCCTATTGAGAATTCTTGTCCGAAGAGTTCTCTGGCTCTGTATTGCCTGGAAGCCTGTAGGAACCCGATTGCCTGATATTTATCATGTTTTCTCCATCAAATGCGGATTCAACCGTAAAAGGCGCCCATCCAGTTGCAAGTTTTCCGGCGAGCACAGCCGGATCCCCGCGAAACTCGACCTCGAAAACAACTCGAGATTTAGCAAGCCGGGTGGTTCTCACCGACTCCACGCCGGATACTTTCTCCGCCATATAACGTTCAAGAGACAACGCATCCACAAGAGCCACATTACTTTCAAATACTACCGAAAGCAATCTAGCTCCGCTGGAATCCGTTGACTGTGACCGGTATGCATGCGCATCTCTACCACCATCGAGCGGCACCCCGGAATTCCGGAGCAATTCTTCTACAAGCTCTTTGTTGAATTTGACGCTGAGAAACACCGAAAACCTTCCTTCGCTGCTGTCCTCGGAAAGAACCAGATAATTTTCGACCAAATCCTCGGCCTGCGGGAGTACTCTTCTATTGATGAGAGAGGAGTATTCCCGCATTACCTCTTCGCCAAGGCCTTCTGTAAGATATTCGACCAGGGCCTTGGAAACGGCATCAAGAATAGCGTTTTCCCTCGCCTTCACTTCATTTCCTTGTATGATTTCACCGCTTCCGGCAGCTTCTATTTCGGGCGGGAGCATCGGTTCAGCCGACGAGACAACCGCAAAGATCAACACGAACGATAAAACCAAGGCTGATATTTTTAAAGAGCGTTTTATTACCATAGCCTCGCAACCCGGTCGACGAAAAGGATCAGTTTCTGACACGGCTCATACTTCTTTTCACTTCCTTCAATGCCCACTCGGCTTCCGGATTCAGGGCGTTGTCCGTCTCCATGACACGTTCGAAGGCTTCTGCAGCCAATTTAAAATCATCGGCACCCCTGAAGGCGACACCCATATAATAGTAAGCATCCGGCAGATTCTTTGTGTAAAGCAAGGCCTTTGCAAAGCTTTCCATAGCCTCGTTCAACCACCTGTCGCCTTTCTGTTCTGTATGAAGACGTATGAAAGCCACATAAACCATAGCAGTCACCCTGTCCGAGGGTGAATAATCTATCGCCTTTCCGAGTGCCTTGACCGCGCTTCTATAACGCCCGCTCATGAGGTAAACAAGCCCAAGCCCTCGATGGGCCTCTGCAAATGTAGGCTCGATTTCCAACGCAGACGAAAACTCCCTTTCAGCATCCACCAGGTATCTTTTTTCTATGAACGTGAAGCCGCTTCTGACATGCTGGCCGGGGGTACCGAGAAGGCCAAGGGTGCCATACGTTCCGGAAGCACAAGACAATGTCCAGGAAAGAATAATTCCCAGGGACAAAATCTTGAGCAATCGTTTGGTTCCGATGAGCCTGTACATCCCAAGAACTCCTGTTTTATTTTCCCGGTGTTTTTATATACGCCCTAGTTTTGAAATATTACAATGCTTCGACCGGCAAGTGAAGAAAAAACACTTCGTGCACTAAGATCAGATGCTTCGTAAGGCTAGATGCCCTCTGACTTCATAGAGTATACGATCGAAATCATCCGGAGCCACCCAAATTGCACCCGGCACCTTCCTGAACCATGTCATCTGCCTTTTCGCATATCGCCTGGTGTCCCGTTGCAGGGTTTCCAAGGCTTCACCAAGTGTCCGGACTCCCATGAGGTAATCTATCATGTGTCTGTAGCCTAAGCCTTTCATCGCCTTTAGTTCCGGGCTGAAACCAGCCGCCAGCAGTGTAGATGTCTCTTCCATGAGCCCTGATTCCACCATCTTGCAGCTTCGCAGATCAATCCGCTGGTAAAGTTCCGACCGATCCAGCTCCAGGCAGAGATAAAGCACATGAAACAGTCTGTCTTCGAACCTGTGGGCATCCGCAAGACGGGAGGGGGACTGTCCGGTCAAATAAATAATTTCAAAGGCCCTGGTCACCCTTACCCTGTCGTTCGGATGGATTCTTCGGGCTGTTTCCGGGTCGAGTTCGCCCAGAAGGGAATGAAAAGCCTCCGGGCCCAATTCTTCATATCTGGCGATAAGTTCTGCCCGTAGCTCCGGATCAGAGGGCGGACAATCGAAAATGCCCTCTGTAAGAGCTTTTATATAAAGACCGGTTCCCCCGACCACCAAAGCTGTGCGGCCCCGCCGCGCAATGTCCTCTACGACCGGTACTGCCATCCGGCGATAATCCGCCGCGTTGAAGTCTTGGTCCGGATCTACCACATCCAGCATGTGATGGGCTACCTTCGCCCTGTCCCGTCCGGAAGGTTTGGCGGTGCCGATATCCATGCCACGGTATACCTGCATGGAATCCGCATTGACCACCTCCCCTCCAATAGCCCCGCCAAGCGCCACTGCGAGTTCGGTCTTTCCGCTCGCAGTCGGGCCTGCAATCACAATAATTTTTGCCCTCGCGGCCATCAGACCACCCGCTTGAACATTTTTTCAATTTCCCTGAACGTGACAAGCTTAAAAACCGGGCGGCCGTGGGGACAGTTTCCCGGAATCGCGGCACCCCGGAGCCGTGAAACAAGGGCTGAAATTTCGGAGTCAGTGATGCGGTCCCGGGCTTTTATTGCGCCATGGCAAGCCATTGAAGCTATTGCAGCTTCGAAAATTTTTTCTTCGTCAAAACCAACCTCATCCACAGAAGCAATCAAATCCGGTATAAACTCCCGCCAATCCGCCTGCTGAAGCATTAATGGGACCGCCCTTAAAATGTATGTATTTCCACCAAAATGCTCTAGCTCAACACCGAGTTTCTGCAGAATGTCGGCCTTTTGATCCAGAATCCTTTTCTCCGAGCCTGACAGCTCGAACTGTAGGGGCAGCAATAATGCCTGGACTTGGATTCCCGAATCTTGAACCTGCCTTTTCAATTCTTCATACAATATTCGCTCGTGTGCAGCGTGCTGATCGATCATCAACATGCCCTCTTCAGTCTCGCAGATCAAATAGGTTCCGCCGATGGAACCCAGGAGCCTCGGCCCACGGAAAAATGAAGTCTGCCCCGGGGGTTCTCGACCGGAAAACATATCGGAACCCTCTGGCCCATCAGGGCTTTTTTCGTATTTCCAGTCAGATTCCAAAACCTCGCGGTCTGCATGAAACGGCTCTATACGACCTCCGCCCGCTGGATAAAGATCTTCAGGGATAGAATAAAAAGACTTCCCGAGGCATTTTCCCACCGTGGAGACTAAGGCTTGGAAAACAGCGTTCCCGTCATTAAAACGGAGTTCCTGTTTTGTCGGATGAACGTTCACATCAACCAACCCCGGCTCCAAATCGATGAAGACAGCAGCCTGCGGATATGTACCCTTCATCAGCCGTTCGCGATAACCTTCAAGCAGCGCCTTTGTAAGAAGCCTGTCACGGATATACCTTCTGTTTACATACATAAAAAGCCTGTCGGCCCGGGACCGGGAAAATTCTCCAGGTGCGACGAACACCTGGACGGTAAAACCTTCGAACCGCTCCTCTGCATGCAACATGGATTCCGCGGTTTCACGGCCCATGAGCAAAACAAACCTGGGAACAACGTCCGACGACGGCGGCGCATTTATGATCTCCCGCTCACGTTCCTGGTACCTGAAAAAAACATCTGTAAAGGCAGGAAGCATCCGGCTTACCGTTTCCGCCACGTGCCCGGTTTCCGTTTTCGCCGCCCGCAGAAATTTTCGACGTGCAGGCATATTAAAAAAAAGATCCCTGACTTCGATGATCGTGCCTTCGGGAGTTCCAGTCTCCTCGATACTGTCCAGCCTGCCTCCGGAAATGGACAGACGGTGTCCCCCCAGCTCCCCGGAACGCCTGCTGGTGATCGTCATCCTGGAAACCGCCGCAATACTCGGGAGAGCCTCCCCCCTGAACCCTAATGAACGAATTGAAAACAGATCATCGGCCGATCTGATTTTGCTCGTTGCGTGCCTTTCGATGGACAGCAGCAGGTCGTCTCGGCCCATTCCCAGGCCGTTGTCGACCACCCGGATCACCCTTCTGCCGCCTGACTCCGTCCGGATGGAAACCCTGTCGGCCCCGGCGTCCAGGCTGTTGTCGATAAGTTCACGCACTATCGAGGCCGGTCTGTCCACCACCTCACCGGCGGCGATCTGGCAGGCCACAGCTTCAGGTAATATTCTTATTCTATTCATATCAATATTACTATTTTTTAATATATGATGAAATCATTTTACTATTTATTATTATATAAATTAAAAATGAGATTAAAAGAAAGGCTCCTAGCAATTTTGCACTATTAAATTTAATAACATAAGCCAAAATAAAAGCTATTATAAATCCTCCAATTATTACTACGATTCTTGGCAAATTAGGAATAATTAATCGACCAAAATGAATAAATCTAATATGACTAATCAACAGAAGGCCTAAAAACACAATTACAATCGATATTATCCATAATTTTTGCCAAAATAAGCACGCCCCAAGCGCAACCATTGCACCTGCCGGACTTGGCAAACCTTTGAAAAATCCAGGCGGAAGGGAAGAATCGTGTTTGTCAACGGCCAGGAAGCGCCACAAACGAAAAGCGATCGCAAAGAAATAAAGTGCGCCGACGAGCCCTGCAGTGGTGCTCATTGAGCCCTTGAGAAAAATCATCGTAGCAGGGCAAAGTCCGAAACTCACCATATCCGCGATGTCGTCGAGCCAAGGACCGACCTTGGTTCCACCATGTTTTTCGGCCATACGACCATCGAACAAATCGAATATCTGCCCGGCCAAAATTGCTATGGCGGTGTAGACATACATCCCATTAAGCACCAGGATCATTCCGATGCTCCCGCACAAAAGATTCAGGATAGAAAGGATATCCGCATAATATCTGTTTGGAATACTCTTGAAGACTATAGAAGCAATAGACATTATTATGCAGAGTTGCAGCATTTGATTAGAGATGTCCGGTATTTTTATGTCATCTTTTAAAATCGCACAATATATTATAAGAAAAAAACATAAAACGGCTTTTATTTTACCAAAATTATTTGCCGCAACGGAAAATTTCGTGAATTTTTTAATGATATACCTTACAAGAAACTGCCCGCTCGCTTCTATCAGGATAAGCAACCATACGGTTTCAACATTGAGGCGGCCTTCATAAGCGAAAAAAAGCATCGGTGGCAGGTAGGTTAACTTGTCGCAAAAAGGGTCTATTTGTTCCCCAAACTGTGTAACCAGATCGCATTTTCGCGCAACCAGCCCGTCAACTCCGTCGAGAACAGCGGAAATAGTAAAAAGCAGAATCCCTAAAGTATATTGCTCGCTCACAAAGTATAGGAAGGTGCCCGCGAGGCCGATAAAAACTCTCCAAATGCAGATAGCATTTGGATGATAATACCATCTGCTTCCAATATATGCCTTGCCTCTTTCCGTATTAAGGACTAACACAAATCCAAAATACATCAATATGGAAATGAACAAAGAAAATAAAATTGAAAAATATGTTTCCAGTTTCTATCTCCTAAAAAAAGTAAAAATTGAAATGAATTTAAACATTTTTTTCGCCTAAATCGCCAAAATTTTTTAAAAAAACGGCTCGTTTCAAGCCGGTCTCCTAAACATGCCCAACTTGGCGCATCACATAGGAACCATGTTGAGTAATGGTCGTAAAAAATGAAACCCTAATGGCCTGAATATTCTCTTTCAAATTATTTATATCCGGCCAACCAATTCAAAAAATATATAATACCTTCTTATAATGCCAAAAGAGAAGACGATTTTCAAGATCACCGAGCCACCATCAAGACGCCTCCACACAGTTATATGCTTCCATTTTCGCCTAAAGGTTGATATATATCATTTTCCCTCCCTTCAGGCGACCGCCTTATTTTCTATACCGGATTTCGCTTCCGATCCCGATACTTTTACGGTGTGCAGGTGTGTGTTCTAATCTTTTCACGGGATCGCAGGCGGCTATGAAGCGGAGGTACCGTTAAATGGCTGAAGGCACGAACCGGGGAAACGGTCACCGGAATCGGCTCAGGACAAGATTTCTTTCTGCGGGGCTCGAGCGGTTTTCTGACGAAGAAGTCGTGGAATTCCTTCTATCGTTGGGAACCCCGAGAAAAGACGTAAAGCTTCCCGCCAGAGAGGCGCTCACACGCTTTAAAAGTATTTCCGGAGTGCTTTCCGCCTCGTTGACAGAATTGACCGAAATAAAAGGCATAGGAACAAAAAATGCTCTTTACCTCAAATTCGTACACGAAGTTGCGGGCCGCTATTTAAAAGACAGGGCAATTGGGAAACCTTTTTTCGGTTCCTCCAGAGATATTTTCGATTACCTTTTCCACTCCATGAGGGACCTTACCAGGGAGGTGTTCAGGGTGCTTTTCCTCAACCGGAAAAACGAACTTATCGGAGATGAAGATCTTTTCCTGGGAACACTTACCGGCAGTGCGGTTTATCCCCGGGAAATCATGACGCATGCACTCGAGCACAACGCAGCGGCCCTGGTCTGTGTGCATAATCATCCCTCCGGGGATCCATCTCCTTCTCCGGAAGACAGGCGACTTACCAGGGATCTTGTCTGGACTGGAAAGCTTATCGGCGTCCAGTTCCTCGATCACGTCGTTATCGGACATAATACCTATTTCAGTTTTGCCGACGACGGGTTGATAAGAAAGTTCAGTACCGAATACGCCCAGCGTTTCCTGGGCTCCTGATCCGGACCCGGGGGCGCTGTCGAAATCGATATTTGAATTTGACCGGAAATCAATAGTTTAGTTCAATCCCCGAAAAATGCAGTGAAAACAGAATCAAGGTATGGCAGGGCCCGCCGGAAGGAGTCGTCGTCCATATTCATAAAAGACAGTCTGAAAAAGGACCTGTATTTCGGTGAAAACGAAAACTCCTCGCCTTTGCTCCAGGGCACATAGGGAGAATCGATCGGACGGTTCGAGTGCACCCAGAGATTGTAGCCGTGTTGCGGGAGATAGACGCTCAGACCGGGATAACTGCCTATTATCGCCAACAGCCGCCGTTGCCTGTCTGCAACACGCTTCATGGTTTCGGCGATATAGGCTTCATAATCACCTCGAACAATAAACTCCATCAAAAACTTCTGAAGGATTCCCGTGCAAACCAGGTCCGAAGTGTATTTCGTATAAACAAATTTATCGTAGAGCTCGGAGGGAACCACCATAAAACCCAGGCGCAAACCTGAAACGGTGGTCTGCGTAAGCGACTTGATGTAAATGGTACGCTGGGGGCAGATATCGACGAACCTCGGCCGGGGTTTTTCTATGAATTCACTAAGGAAATCATCCTCGATGACATAAAAGGAATGCTTTTCCGCCCTTTCAGCCACGGCTTCGAGTTTGTTCCGGCTGTAAGACACTCCAGTGGGGTTGTGTACCGCAGGCATCGTGTAGAAAAGGCTCACCTGATCGCTCAGCATGGAATCCAGAGTAGACAAGTCAGGGCCGTCTTTCTCCATCGGCACGAAATGTTTTGCCCGGAAAAGTGAAATCGCTCCGTGGTATGTTGGGTCCTCGAAAAGGATGGAATCAGAAATTCGGGCGGCGAATACCTTTGCAGTCAAATCCAGTCCCTGCTGGGCCCCCGAGACTATCAATATCCGGTCTCCCGGTAGCCTGTAAGTTTCGCCGAGCACCCGGATCAACCGTAGATCCCCTTCGACCGGGGTCGATGACAGGGCCGCGCCCCGGTCTCTATCGAACAGCCCGGAAAATATCTCTTTTGCTTTCAAATACGGGAAAAACTCTTCGGATATGTAAGATGTCCTGAAATCGAACAGATGGCCTCTCCCGTCGATTCTTACAGGAAAACGGACATATGTCCCGCTTCCGATCACGTTGTCTATAAGACCACGTTTTTTAAGCAATTCAAATGCCCTATGAACCGTAAGCTTGTTGCAGGAAAATTCCGAGGCGAGACGCCGGATCGATGGAATTTTTTCGCCCGGCTTATAATTCCCGTTTCGTATATCCCTCTCTATCCGCTCTGCAATTTCTCTAAAAAGGCTCATAAAAATACCTCTTGACATTTTCGGTACACTATAGATAGTGTATTACTACGATACCAGGTCGTATTAATTCTTTTGGCTGAATGTTATTAATAAATTGCCCGGTAAAAGATATATCACAGAGCAGGTTGAATCGCAAAAAGTCCCGTTTAACCTTGCCCGACTTCCGGGCCGAACCCAAGGGAGGTCTACCGATGAACGACAGGGAAAGGATAAACAAAGGATTTGCAGAAATGTTTAAAAACGGTGTGATAATGGACGTTACCAACCCCGAACAGGCTAAAATAGCCGAAGATGCCGGCGCATGCGCAGTCATGGCGCTCGAAAGGGTCCCTTCGGATATCCGCGCAGACAAGCAGGTGGCCCGCATGAGCGATCCGGCCATGATAGAGCGCATCATGGCCGCGGTATCCGTTCCCGTCATGGCCAAGATTCGAATAGGACACTTCATGGAGGCGGCGATCCTTGAAGCACTGGGAGTGGACTTCGTCGATGAAAGCGAGGTGCTTACCCCGGCCGACGAGGCCAACCACGTGGATAAAACCCATTTTAAGGTGCCGTTCGTATGCGGAGCGCGGAATCTCGGTGAAGGACTGCGCAGAATCCAAGAAGGCGCTGCCATGTTAAGAACAAAGGGAGAAGCCGGGACGGGAAATGTCGTTGAAGCAGTCCGCCACATGCGCACGATCAATGAAGAAATCGAGGTACTCAAAGACCTGACAGATCAGCAAATGTATCAAAAAGCCGTGGAATACCGCGTGCCGCTGGAGCTGGTTAAAGAAACCCGCAATGCCGGCCGCTTCACGGTGGTCAATTTCGCGGCCGGAGGGATAGCAACCCCTGCAGATGCAGCTTTAATGATGGCGCTTGGAGCGGACGGAGTTTTCGTTGGAAGCGGCGTATTCAAATCCGAGCATCCTGCCAAAACTGCGAACGCAATCGTTCAATCTGTCATTCATCACGACGATCCAGCGAAACTCGCAGAGATTTCAAAGGGCCTCGGCGCAGCGATGCTCGGCTTGGAGATCAGCACACTCGAAACCGTCATGGCTGCAAGGGGTATTTGATGCCGGTCGGCCTGCTCGGTCTTCAAGGAGCGTTCAGGGATCACATCAGGCATTTGTCGGCTTTGGGTGCAAGCTACCTCGTGGTAAAAAGGCCTGAACACCTCGAGCTGATCGATCGCCTGATCATCCCCGGCGGTGAAAGCACAGTGATGCTGAAATACCTTAAAGATTTTCTTATCGAAGAACCTCTCCGAAAACGCATTGCTGCAGGCTTGCCGGTGTGGGGAATATGTGCCGGGTGCATTATTCTGGCCCAAACCGTCAACGGTGCACCCGGGCTTATTGGCGTGCTGCCGATCAATGCTGAAAGAAATGCATATGGCAGACAGCTGCAAAGCTCCATCGCTGAAATCAATATCCCCTTGCTTGAGCGAAAAAACTTTTATGCTTTTTTCATCCGGGCGCCGAGGCTTTTGCCCAAGGGAAATAATCTAGAAATTCATGCAGTATGCGGCCCTGACCCGGTTTTTGTCCAGAGCGGCACCGTGATGGCCACGACTTTTCACCCGGAACTGACGGAAGACCCGGTGTTTCATGAACATTTTTTGCATCTTTAATCATGATGGTTTCGTAAGAAGTCACAAATGAGACGGCTATGGAAAAAGTTCAAATGCAAGGCTTGTGAATCCTGAGGAGTGAGGCGTACTTACAGTACGCTGCAGCGACGAAGGATGAAGCGTAACGCAGCAATTGGACTTTTTACGAGGCCGTCAATCATCACTCTTCGAACGGGTCGAGAGGATACTTTCCGGCCTTTTTCCGAAGCCAGTTCGCGCCCCGGAGCACCGGGCCCCTTCTTGTCAAACGGCCTACGATCCTGTGCTTTCCAGGAAAGTCCGTCAGGGAAAGACCGATCGCGATGGTCAAAATTCCCTGCCCTGGAAGAACCAGCAGCGTCAGGCCGGTCATGATAAACAACACACCTATCACATTCTTTCCGACCAGATAGGTGCGGCGGACGAACACATTAGAAATTTTGCTGGAAAAAGGTTTATAATTCGATAAAAAATAGTCGCGCGGCAGATAAACGATGCCGATTACCGCCACGAGGATTCCGACCACGAAAGTCCCGACCGAAAAGATGAACATCCATTGCAATAGACCCTCATGTATTTGAATCCACTGTCCGGCTTCTTCGATCATATTTCTTCCCGCCGACAGCATTTGCCGGCTCCTCGATATTCTTTTATTTTTATCCAGAGGGAAAAATTGTGTTTACACTGATTTTTGCAGGTTTTCAACGCTAAAAACCGGTGAATGCCGTTCTTTGTGCTTCCGGCGTTGATTGAGGTGTCCTTTTGGAGTAATGTCTTATCGCAGCATGGTTTTCAGTTGGAAAGGAATTTTTGTTTTGCTTGAACCAGACTTATCTTCCGCAACCCCACCCTGGCGCCGCACCCTTTTGGTCACGGCCATCGCACAGATGTGTGCCATGATCGGGTTTTCTAGCGTCTTCCCCTTCCTGCCGCTCTACGTTCACGAACTGGGAAGCAGCCTGGGAATCGATGAAGGTATGCTGGCCGGGCTGGTTTACTCCGGGCAGGCATTCACGATGATGCTTGCATCCCCGCTCTGGGGTTCGCTTGCAGACCGCTACGGGCGCAAACTTATGGTCGAAAGGTCCATGTTCGGCGGTGCACTTCTGCTGGTGGTGATGGCATTCGTACGCTCCGCCGAGCAGCTCGTGCTGTTGAGAATGCTGCAGGGAATGATAACCGGCACGGTGGGCGCAGCCAACGCACTTGTGGCTGGAGTCGTGCCCAGGGAACGTATTGGGTATGCCATGGGGCTTCTCCAGGTGGCTTCCGGGGCCGGGCTTGCGGTGGGCCCGCTTATCGGGGGAGCCACAGCCGATGCATTCGGATACCATGCCGCTTTTTATGTAACGGGAGCAATGCTTTTCATCGGTGGGGCGGTAGTCCTGCTGGGGGTCAAGGAACATTTTACGCCGCCGCTTGCACCCGGCAAAGCCGGCTTCGGTTTTCTGGCCGAATGCCGAAGCATTCTCACCTCTCCCAATGTCTCAGCAACATATGCAATTCGATTTATCAACCAGTTGAGCCGAATGATCATTATTCCGGTCCTTCCGCTTCTGATAATAAGCATCGCGGTTAATGCTTCGAAAGCCAATACCCTTACCGGGCTCGTCGTTGGCGCGGCTTCGGCCGCGGCCACCCTTGCCGGTTTGATTCTAGGAAAAATAGGGGACCGAATCGGTCACAGGAAAATCCTGATTTCCTGCAGCATCGGAGCAGGCCTTTTGTTTTTACCCCAGGCACTGGTGTCCAGCCCCTGGCAATTGGTGGTGCTGCACACTCTTGCCGGTGCCGCCGCAGGTGGTATCGTGCCTGCCATAAGCGCCCTACTTGCCTCTTACACCCGTCCAGGGCAGGAGGGAGCGGTTTACGGCCTCGACAACTCGGTCGGCTCTGGTGCCAGGACCGTCGCACCGATGCTCGGTGTTTCTATTGCCGCATTGACAGGCGTGAGATCCGTTTTCGCGGCAACCGGTATAATTTATCTCTGCGCCGCCGCGATTGTGCTGTACATTTTGAAACCTACCCGTGGTTGACATCAAGGCAGGCAGAGAGGCCTGCCTCTTCTTACGAGGCGATCAATCCGTGACTGCTGATCTAAAACCCATCTGAACCTCCACGAGCAATCGACCCTCGCGACCAACGAGCGTTTCGAGCAGCATGAAAGCCGATTCAGCGGCCGCAGCCGGTGATGTGCATGTAATAACGTTCCCGTCGCAAACAACCGGTTCATCGACGACACAGGCCCCCATCGAGGCAAGCTGGGATCGCCACATTCCACCTTCCCTGTGGTAGGTGACAGCCCTTCGCCCTTTTAGAATACCGGCCCTCCCCAGCGCCAAGGCACCTACGCAGACGCCTACGACCGGTTTGCCGAAATAGTTGAATTTTTCGATAACTTCAAGAAATTCAGGCGCGAAGGCATCTTCGAAATAACCGCCGCCGCCGAATCCACCAGGAACCACAAGTGCAGAATATTGCTCCGGCTGAACATCAGGGATCAACATCTCCGGGACGACACGTAGATTCCAGGCGCAATCGACGGATGAACGCAGCCCGGCCGTGACCGCCCTCACGGGCAAACGGCATACCGTGTCAGCCCAGCCGAAAACATCCGTGAATACAGCGGCTTCAAAAGCCTCGAAGCCTTGTGCAAGCAGAATTAGAACCTTCCTTGGCAATTCAGATAACCTCTCGACCACAGGTTTTTATTTGCCATAATTTAAAAATCCCGGATGTTAAAGCTAAAATTCTACGGTGCAGGGCTATTCGGGCTGATTGACCCGCCGGGTCCGCTCACAGTGTACTCCTTCGTCCCCCCTTCGTGCTTCAACGTAGCAGACCATGAATCGGTGTC
>JAWOBE010000091.1:0-9912 GCA_046498185.1 Desulfatiglandaceae bacterium
GCTGCGCTTTCCCCAAAGAAGCGTGAAAAACCTCCCCGGGAGGTCAAGTTTGACGGGGCCTTCGAAGCGAGGTTGATTGCACTTGCCTGCTCGAAGGTCCCCGATGGATATCGGCGGTGGACCGTCAGATTGCTTGCCGAAAAGGCGGTGGAATTAAAATTTGCAGAGTCCGTGTCGCATATGTCCGTACAGCGGGTTTTAAAAAAAACGAACTTCAGCCGCACCGGAGCAAATACTGGAAAATCCCTCCGGAAGGAAGCGCCGCCTTCGTAGCGTGTATGGAGGATGTCCTTGATCTTTATCATCTGCCCTATGATCCGGACTACCCGGTGGTGTGCATGGATGAGTCCTGCAAGCAGATGGTGGGCGAGGTAAGAGATCCGATCCCATGTGCTGCCGGGCACCCGGTCCTTATGGACTATGAAGATGTGAGGAAAGGAGTGGCCCAGATTTTTGTGGAAGTTGAATATGGCCGAGATTGAACTCAGCGTTCTCAAAAGCCAATGCCTTGTTGGCCGGATCCCCGACATGGCGACCATGCAGCATCAGGTGGCTGTGTGGGAAAAGAACCGAAACAACCGTGTCAGGAAAATTTTGTGGCAATTTACGACTCCGGATGTGCGGATCTAAATGTTACATGGTACTCGGTCGAGACCGAGGTCCTCGTCCACGTAAAGTTTGCGTGAAATCGCGATAAGCGACTGGGCGAAATCTGCGTAGATCCTCCAGTCTCGAATCTTGTTCGCATTGGAAAGGGTATTTCTGGATACTGCACTGCGGATACCCATATGATAAAGCTTGCTGCTTTGCGCTCGAAGACATGCGACGATATCCCGGAGGCTTTCGCGATAGGTCAGTTGGCCGAAAGCCATGCAAAGAAATTGATCCAGACAGGTGAACCGATGGATTTTTCGGTTCCCCTGGTAACGCTGAACACAACGATGAAAGGTGTGCATGGGAAGATGGTCCATCACTTGAGAGAATACGAGTTTGCCCGAATACATATGCAGCCTCCGTCAGTAAGATCGGATCAGCATACCGCTCGGGTTTCAGAAAGTTCAAGTCGATGACACCTTTCATGCGCTTATTTTCCAGTTATATAAGGGCTTTATGGCTCCAAACTTGAAAAACGTTGGGACACCAGTGATAAAAAATCTAAAATTGAATACTTTAAAAAAGAAATAGACGTTTTCATAAAACCAATACAAATAAAGGAGCAGCAATTATTAAATATAAAATTTTGATTAAAGATGGTTAAAAAGTAATTTGAATTATCCTTCACTTAACCAAACAATAAAACCGACCGGGCGATAAAAACCTCCAATCCTCTTTTTTTAAGTTATGCGGTATAGGAATGAATTCAATGGAAAAATTTAAACTGATTGATGAAGATTTTTACGCGATCGAAATTGCTAAGAATACCGCTCGCCGTTTTCTCAAACATCCACAGATTATGCCGCAACAGGTCATTGCCCTCGGAAACGCTCTCTATGCTCTTGAACGATTACCGCTTGTTACTCCTGGATCTTCGTCTGAGTTTGGTATCGTTTATCGCGCAGGAACTAAAGAATTCAGCGAAATGCGTTACATTGATTTTACAATATCAGAGGCGGCATTTGAGATTTCCATAGGGGGGAGTGTGTATGATCAAGCAGTTGGTGGTGATAGCTTTTCCGAGCCCGGATGGTTAGTCGAGGTCGGTGGTTGCAGAAATACAGAATGTGAGCTGTATGACCTGGAAGATTCTATTACTGAATATTTGAATCTTGGAGCCGAAATATCAGCAAGTGATGAATCAGAAATTGATTATGAATAACGCACAGTACAACCTCATTGACTCTGACTGGCAATTCAGGTGCGTTTCATTCCCGTGGGTGATAGCAAACGTTAAGCATAATATGAAAGAGGCAGTAAATGACTCATAAAAATGGAAACGGTGCCAATCTCGGTTTTGAGAACCAGATGTGGGCTGCTGCAGACAAGCTCCGGGGGCATATGGACGCCTCCGAATACAAACATGTGGTTCTCGGTTTGATTTTTCTGAAATACATCTCCGACGCCTTCCAGGCAAAGTACAAACAGCTGGATGCGACGAAAGATACTGAATACACAGATGCGGAAGACCGCGACGAATATGCAGCCGCCAACATCTTCTGGGTTCCGAAGGAGGCCCGCTGGGCGAAGCTGCAGGCGAGCGCCAAGCAACCTACCATCGGAAAGATCGTTGATGACGCAATGGTTGCCATTGAGAAAGAAAACCCAACCCTTAAGGGTGTTCTACCCAAAGATTATTCAAGGCCATCTCTGGATAAATACCGCCTGGGTGAACTCATCGATATCATCAGCAAGATCGGGCTCGGGGATGATGAATCCCGATCAAAAGATATTCTCGGCCGGGTGTACGAGTATTTTCTCGGTCGTTTCGCCGCCGCTGAGGGGAAAGGAGGTGGCGAGTTCTACACACCCCGGTGTGTGGTTAATCTGCTCGTCAGAATGATCGAGCCCTATAAGGGCCGCGTCTATGACCCGTGCTGCGGCTCAGGCGGCATGTTCGTTCAAAGCGAGCGCTTTGTTAAGGAGCACGGCTATGTATTGACCCCGGGCCGGTACGTAGGTGCAGCCGAGATCGAGGACGACGGCGTTCCTTTTGAGGAAAAGATTGCCGAACTTTCAGCCACGCTCTATGAGCAGTTCGCCGAATCTGAGCGGCTTGAAGCTGTCATCAAGAAGAACCTGGAGGTCTTGGGGTATGGGGTGGAATAGATGACGGTTCGAGTATTCATAAGTTCGGTGCAGAAAGAGCTTGAACCGGAGCGGCTCGTATTGTTCTCGTTATTGACCACTGATCCGAAGTTGAAGGATTATGTTGAGCCCGTTCTCTTCGAACAGCTTTCCCCGCCCCCTCGTCCCACAAAAAAGCCGTATCTGAAGACACTCAAGACCTGCCAGGTTTACATACTCATGCTTGATCGGGAATACGCTCCCGACGGGATTGCCACCTCAGCCACCCATGAAGAATATGACCTTGCATGTTCGATGGGTATCCCGGCACTGGCCATGATCAAGGGGAGGCATGACACGGGGAGAGATCCGCGAACGCAGGCGTTCTTTAAAACAATCAAAAACGACGGTTTCACCTACAAACGATTCATAGACCGGATTGATTTGAAGAAAGAAGTTGCGGGCTGGTTGATACAGGTGCTGAAAGATGAGTTTGGAATTGAGCCCCAATCAAGCCAGGAGGAAGGCAGTGAAGACACCATCGAAGCCGCTTCCGGCTTTGAAACCACACAGCAGGATGACCTTTCATTAAGCGATTTGGATATTGCGGCCGCACGGGAGTTGTACGCGGGATTGACAGGAAAATTTTCCAAATCAAGGAACATGGCGACAATGTCGCCTGTCTTTCGAGTGAGGGGTTTGCTTTGGCGCGACAGTGATACGGCGAACTTGCAACCCACCGCTGCAGGCGTCGTATTTCTCGGGAAAAATCCCTGGCAGCTGTATGCGCAATGTCAAGTCCTGGCGGATGCCTACAGGGACACGAGAGTAACCGCTAAACCAGTGGCGCAGGCGAAATTCAGCGGTCCCATTACACGTGTCATTGAGGAACTTCTTCAATTTGTAGACAGCAACACGGCGCATCCTACGCGGGTTGTGGGAATCAATAATGTTGAACTCAACGAGTATCCGCTCCGTGCTGTGCGCGAAGCATTGGTGAATGCATTTGCACACCGCAATTATGAAGATACCATGCGGAAAATTCGGCTTGAAATTTTTCGGGATCGTCTCGAGGTATCGAGCCCCGGTTATCCCCCCAAGCCGCTTACTCTGGCCAAGCTCAGGCGCGGCAACTACGAATCGTGCCGACGGAATCCGGTGATCGCCGAATGCCTCGCCGCTCTCGACATGATGGAGCAGCGCGGAACCGGATTTGAGAGAATCCGCGCCGCCATGCAAGATCATGGGTTGAGCGCGCACAAGCTCGACCAGCGTGACGGGTACTTCAAAGTCATTCTGCCGGGACCGGATGGTGACTTCGACCGCCTGCGTACGTCGGCCGATGTCCAAGGCCTGGTCCCCCCGTCCGTAGAGTCACGATTGAACGACCGGCAGAAACAAATCATGGTGCAGGTGCAGACTGAAGGAAGCGTCAGCACAGCCTGGGTCATCGATAACATGAAGGTTGTGAAGGACACGGCCCGACGGGATTTTGCGCTGCTCTTGGACCTGGGGCTGATCGAACGTATCGGCCGGGGTCGAGGGGTCCGCTATATCCCCGCCCGCGGGCAAGGCGAATTGACCGATAATCGACCAACGAAACGGAAAAAATGACCGATGAGATTCCTCCGACAATCGACCGATAATCGACCGACGTTTGACACAAATCGACCGATCGGCCGCAAGGGAAAAAGAAGGGGCGGATAAAGAAAAACCTCTTCTCAACCGGGTAGAGATCGCGGTGGGGCAAACCGCATATATAATGAACCATGTCATCCCCCGGCCTTGTCTCCAGGGGGTTACCCCGGCCGATGTGATCGAGGGCCGGAGCCACATCACAATCAAGGCCAACCGGGACTATGTGCGGGCTGAACAGGAAAAACCCGACCCCCTACCGTGGAAGAAGGGCTATTGGGAAGTAATAAAGGAGGCCATGGGCCTGAAGGAGAAAAGCAAACTGGAACTATTGACAACTTTCTCCTTCTTCTGCCGAAGGCCGTTACGAACAATCACCAGACTGGGCAGGGAGGGCCTGTCTGCG
The DNA here is from genome assembly GCA_046498185.1 of Desulfatiglandaceae bacterium. Lineage (GTDB taxonomy): Bacteria > Desulfobacterota > DSM-4660 > Desulfatiglandales > Desulfatiglandaceae > CAYXDR01. Next base: position 4,763 of record JAWOBE010000091.1, read on the forward strand.
TGCGACGCACAGGCAGGTGTAGGGTAATTTCCCCTCTTTTTTGTCCGATTTTTCTTGAGCCAGAACAGTTAGCCCCCAAACAATAGGATTTGACAATAGGCCTCTTTGTGGCTATATTGTAATTACATTAATCACACCTGGAGGTTAACATGGCGACTTTAATCAGAATAGGAAATTCAAAAGGTATCCGTATTCCCAAGGCGGTTATTGCGCAAGCACGATTAGAAGGCAAGCAATTGGAGTTCAAAATAATCGACGACGGGTTGTTAATACAACCTGTTAAGAAAAACAGAGAGGGCTGGAAAGAACAATTTGATAACGTCCTTAAATCTCGGGAATTAAGCGAAACGGATCAAGACTGGTTGGATGCCCCATTGGTCCATGAAGAGGACTGGGAATGGTAAAAAAAGATCTCCATAGATTTGAGATTTGGCTGGTCCAACTTGATCCGATACAAGGTTCTGAAATCAAGAAAACAAGGCCTTGTGTTGTTGTGTCCCCTGATGAGATGGCTGCTCTGAGGACCGCGATTGTTGCCCCAATGACATCCAAAGGATTTGGTTTTCCTACCAGAATTCAATGTACATTCCAGGGTAAAAAAGGGCTGATCTTGCTTGACCAATTGCGAGCCGTTGACAAATCCAGGTTAATTCAAAAAGTTGGTGTAATTCCCCAAAATTCTCAGATCAAAATTATCAATTGTTTGCAAGAGCTTTTCGCGTATTAGGGGGCTGACACCGCATCAATCCGGTCTGGCAACCCCACTGCGATGTAAGCGTCTACCGTAACCATCTTCCACCACCCCACCGGCAGAGGTTATGATCCCTCATGTATATAGGCGGCTAAGCTGCTGATTATGAACCGGAGGGAGCCATGACCAAAGAAGAACGTAACGAGCACTGGCAGAGAATCATCGCAGAGCAGGAGGCAAGCGGGATGACAGCCCGGGCCTTCTGTTTGCAACGTCACATAAACCCTTCGCGCTTCTACCACTGGCGCCTCCGCCTGCGCGAGCATAATGTAAGCGTCCAGCAAACCCACCTGGTAAGGGGATTGCTGGACGCTTACGCAAAAACTAAAATTGGCGCAACATTATAACCTAAAAATAATTTGACACAATAACCTAAAATAACGAAACACGAATACATCGATAAAAAGGTAAAAAGATGGCAACACCACAAGACAAGCTCTCAGAATCTCTCGCTGTTCTGAAAAAACTTCAGGATGAAGGCACTGTTGCAATTCATACCAAAAATTTGACGCGCACCCACAGGGAACGGCTCCTCAGGAACGGGTTCATTAAAGAAGTGATGAAGGGATGGTATATTCCATACTGGACGCTCGTCTTAAATTGCCGGACAAGGCTGATATAGAACGCAAAGAAAACTTGCAGATTATGACCCTGCCCGCTGCCTTGATTTCATGTGCCCCCGGCTATTATTCAAACAATGCTGTGGAAGCCAGGGTAGCGCTGTCAGTGATTTCTGATGCTTCCGAGCTTTTACACAAGCTCCTTGAAGGTGGACATAGCACAGTAGCTGGAAGGCTTGCAGGAGCTTTCCGAAATATCGGAAAAAATGCGATTGCCGACAACATTATTGAGACAATGAAAGCTGCAGGATACAGCGTTACAGAGAATGACCCTTTTGAGGAAAAACCTGCCATCATTTTTAGTGAGCGCGAGCTTTCTCCGTATGTCAACCGGATACGGATGAACTGGGCAGAGATGCGCGATGTTGTCCTCGAAAACTTTCCGCAAGCCCCTGCAATACGCCAGAATACCGACGAATATCTAAAACAAGTCGATGATATATATGTGACTGACGCCTATCATTCACTTTCCATAGAAGGATATCGCGTTAGTGAGGCGCTTATTGAACGTGTCCGCTCAGGGAACTGGGACCCGGAAACAAACCAAAAAGATAAAGAGTACGCAGATGCTTTGGCTGCTCGTGGTTACTGGCAGGCTTTTCAGGCGGTAAAGAAAAGCTTGGCAAAAATTCTGAATGGTGATTCTTCCGGGGCAGTGGCAGGTAATGATCATGCTATATGGTACCGAGAACTATTTGCCCCAAGTGTAGGCGCGGGCGTTGTATCTGCATCTGATCTTGCCGGTTATCGCAACCAGCCTGTCTATATCCGAAAATCAATGCATGTGCCGCCCCGCTATGAAGCCGTGCGTGATCTTATGCCGGCACTTTTCATTTTGTTAAAAGATGAAAAAGAGCCTGCTGTAAGGGCTGTTTTAGGCCATTTTTTCTTTGTATATATCCACCCTTATGTTGATGGAAATGGCCGTATGGGAAGATTTCTGATGAATGTAATGTTAGCCAGTGGTGGCTATCCATGGACAGTGATTCCGATTGAAACCCGGGATGATTATATGGCGGCTCTGGAAGAAGCGAGCGTAAGACAGAATATTGAACCGTTTTCCAGGTTTTTAGCTGAACTCGTTCAAAAAAGTATAAAGGAGTGATGGTTCGAGGTATCGTGACACAAGAAAAGCTGCACTATGGCAACGGTGCAGGTATTGATTAGATTCCGATGCCAGGCCAGGCCAAGACATAAAGCCACACAATGCTGAAAAGCAACCGGGGGAGGGAGCACCAAGAAGGACAGCGGGATGAAAGCTGAACACTGCTTAATTCTATTTCACCGGCGGAGTGTATTAGCAGAAAAAATCTCATTCAACAATCTGATTCGATTCAAAATCCGGGCTGAAGCAGTTGAAAGCGGCACGAGGCCGTTTAAAAACTGCAGCCCATAAAATTATCGGTAGAGTTACGCTTGACAATACAGATTTAAATTAAGTACAAGTATTTTCAAAATAGATAGGCCAGATTCTCGCCATGTCCACCTCTTTCCAACGGGACTTGAAATGGCCGCTGCAGAAGAAAAAATCTCGATTATCCGTAATGACAACTCAATATCCCACTGTACTCGTAGAATAACCAAAATCAAATCAGGCCGGCAGACAGGCGCCGATCAGGTGGCGCTTGATGTAGATATCAAAAGGAAATTGCCCAGCTCTCCGAAACGAGCCGAGCGGGGGGTCAATTTTGGGTTGTCATTTCGAATGGGGGCCCACCGGTGGAGCTGGTTATACCCGGGAGATGTCAGAAAAGCACTGGAGGGTCTGGATAAATATCGACGCGGGCGCACGGGCTATGAAGGAGACGAAGATATATCCGACGACAATGTCTATTTCGGAAACGTTGCTATGAGGTTCAGGTGATAAATTTGGGGTTAAAACTGGAATTGCAGGATTTGCCATGATACAGTAGAAATCCTTCACACATGGTATTGACTGCTGTGTATTCAACTGCGAGCCTTTTGGTGTGGGGAGACCGGTGGCCATGTTTAAATAGACGGAGTTCTTATGCTGATCTATATAAGACCAATTTCATAAATTATTCATTTGGAACTGAAAAAAGGAAAATTTGATCAATTATGGGCTTACTGTTCGAATGGGATACGAACAAGGCACGTTTAAATCTAAAAAAACATGGTTTGTCTTTTGACGAGGCAAGCACGGCGTTTTGTGACCCTTTGTCAAAGACGATTGAAGATCCCTTGCATTCTGAAAACGAGGAGCGTTTTGTCCTAATTGGGCGATCCATTCAAGGACGGCTTCTGGTTATCGTTCATACGGAGAGAGGTGAGCGGATACGTATTATCAGCGCCAGGTTGACGCCAAAAAGGGAGAGGTTAGGATATGAAGAGAATGAAAAATGATCCAGATATGCTGGAGGAATACGATTTTACTGATGGAATCAGGGGAAAATATGCAAAGCGATATGAGGAGGGCACCAATGTCGTCGTTATTGATCCCGATGTGGCAGAATATTTTCCCGACCATGAATCCGTCAACGAGGCTCTCCGAGGTCTGACAGCAATTATAAAGAAGCAGAAGAGGGCCGAACAGGGACCTGGAGATGGGCGCTCGTAAACTCGCACATCTCATGTCTGGCCATCAGTTCAAGGATTAAACGATTTCTGGGATTTTCGGTTCGGAAAATCATCTCGTCAACGACATCCTTATCCAGGATCACCCATTGCTGAGGTTTCGGATGTCCGACTCCCTGACTCACGTGTTATTATCAAGCCCGTTATTAAAGGTCTTGCCGATCTATAAGTTCACGCTTGTGGGGCTTAAACTGGAATAAATCAGGTTGCCATGATTCGATAGCAATCCTTCAACACATGAGATTTGGCCGTGTGCTCACCTGTGGACCTTCTGGTGTGTGCAGTCAGGTGTCCATGTTGGAATAGACGGAGTTCTTATGCTGATCCGTATAAGACCATCCCATAAATGGTTGATATGATGCAAGTGGTTGATATAAAGTGATTCTAGAGTTTTTATGAGCAAGCTCCGAAGCCTTCTTATACCGGCAAAAAACGATGCTTCGGTGTCTTATGCGGATACATATACTCATTGTTCGGCATACAGAGAGATAATATTCCCTATCGGTAATCTTTCTGGCAAAAAGGGCTGTGTAGGGAATAATGTTACCGTTCGGTAATGTTTTACTTGACAGGCACTTTACGGCACGATATATTCCCAATCGGTAACATGAATACTAAAAATCCAGAGCAGCTTGGCGCTGCTATTCGCGCCAGGCGCAGACAGTTGAAAGTCACCCAAAAGGACTTGGCGATGACCTGTGGGACGGGTCTGCGCTTCATTATTGATCTTGAGAAGGGCAAGCCAACTTGCCAAATCGGAAAAATCCTGCAGGTCCTCCAAGCTCTGGGGCTCAAACTTCAGATTGTTAGCCCTGGCGTTGACACCGGCCAAGTCGAAAAGCCATGAATAACCTGATCGTTTATCTGAACACCGAGAGAGTCGGAAGCCTCAAACAAGACGATAGTGGTTTGCTGCAATTCTCCTATGATCAGACATGGCTTGAAAAGCCAAATGCCATGCCCCTCTCCCGTTCACTGCCACTCCAAAGCGAAGTGTTCTCGGGAAAAAGGACTCGGCCTTTCTTTGCCGGCATACTTCCTGAAGAGGGCCCACGAGAAAAGATAGCAGAGATACTCGGGATCAGTAGCACCAATGACTTTGCAATGCTGGAGAGAATAGGAGGCGAGTGCGCTGGTGCTGTCAGCCTGCTTCCTGAAGGCGTTGCTCCGACAGATACGAAGAA
>JAWOBE010000143.1:0-5404 GCA_046498185.1 Desulfatiglandaceae bacterium
TTTTTTTATTTCTAATTGGCATTACCACAGGCATGAATTTAGCCCATGGGAAAGATATTGAGGGGAGTAAAGACCATCCGCTTGTATCCCGGTATGCTGATTCTGTGATCATATATTATGAAGAAACAGAATTTGATGAATATATTCTGCCGCTTGGCGAGCTTGACGATGAACGGGAATTGGTAGACAGCAAACGAGTGGTGGGCAAGGTAACGCGGATCCAGTACAAAGCTCCCGAGGGCCGTTCCACATTGGAAATCTACCACAACTATGAGACGGCGTTGAAAGATGCCGGTTTTGAGATTTTATTTTCAGGTACGCAGAGAGAATTGGGATGGTTCTGGACTCGCAAATTGTACCTTCGAGACCTTAACCCATTAACGTTTGAAGGGAATATGGCGGTTTCCGACGACGATTTTCGTTATCTGTCTGCCAAGCTGGATCGCCGACAAGAAGATGCCGGCACTGTATATATATCCCTTTGCGTAGCTTTAGGTTCCACAGCGGACAGTCCGGGCATTCAGGTTGATGTTATTGAAATGAAGCCCATGGAAAAAGGGAAGGTAAAGACGGATTCAGGGGCGCTGGCAGAAGAGATTCACAGCACTGGAGTTGCATCCATTCATGATCTTTATTTTGATACCGGCAAAGCGGAAATAAAACCTGAATCGAAACCAGCACTCGAGGAAATTGCGAAATTTCTCGAACAGGAAGCGGAGCTGAGGCTGTATGTAGTGGGGCATACCGACGGCAGAGGGGACTTTGATTACAATATGACTCTTTCAAAGCGGCGGGCTGAAGCAGTAGTTGAAACGCTGGTCTCGGACTACGGAATAAACAGGGAAAGACTTCGTCCATATGGTGTAGGGCCTTTGGCGCCGACAGCAACGAACGAAACAGAGGAAGGTCGAACGAAAAACAGACGAGTTGAGCTAGTGAAATTTTAATATATAAAAATAGAGTTGAAAATAGTTTGGATATCATGTGTAACAAAAAGCTGCATAATGAGGGTAACCCCCTCGGATCCAGCTTGCAAAAGCAGGCTTCAGACCTCAAGACGCTGTGGTCGAAATGTTTTTTAATTGCTGGGATTGAATGAGGGTTGCCTTGTCAGGGTCCTTTTCATCGATTAAGGGTTGGACGTTCCTTATCAATGCTGCACTTTTAGGGCAAAGCCTGGATGTGCACGTATTCCGGTGCAAACCTTGAACGCCGAACAAAAAGTTCAGTCGCCGAGTTTACGAGGTCGGCTGAAACGACAGGTTCGCCGAAGAATCCTGCGTCGGTGTCACCCAATCTGGCAAAGGGGCATTGGTAGCTTCAGCATAAAGTGTTTCCGGGGCAATATCCACTTCGTCATCCCCCCACGTCAGTACCCCGAGTTCTTCATTTATGCTGAAATTTTTGAAAAATTCTATATCCTTAAATTTTTCAAAAACACCTCCTTGGTTTAAATACTTGGAAAAATCCACAATCCCTGTGACACCATCTTCAAATGTCACCTCTATTTTATAGCCGCCTTTATAAACAGCGGAAACTACATCTTTCAGCATGGCATATTCCTCCCTATTTTAAAGGCTCAATTTTTCTTGGTGCCTGGTTGTTTTTCGCTAATTCCCAATTTTCCAACAACTCATTCTTGTGCTGAGCAGCCCATTCAATGACAAGACCCAATGCACGGGGTGAGAGGTCCCTTCGAGGATACGAAGGGTCTCAATCTCTATGGCAACTTTTTCGGCGCCATACCGGGCATGAAAATGAGGTGGATTGTGATCACCGAAAACATAGCCACTATTATACCATAAAATCGGCTTATTTCAGGCATTGTCAACTCCAGTCAAATAAAAACAGCATATGTTTGATACGGCGAACGCTGCGGTTCACTTGACGCAGGGGCTTCCACAAAACTGTTTAAATGCCAGTATCTTGCGCATACTTATAAAATTTCAAAACGGCGAGGCCCCTGCGATCTGGTGCAACCGTCTCGTTGGGCCGCATGCTCTGACCAAGGTTTAATGTTTTTCAGCAGGGGACCTATGTTACGTTCTGCAACCTCGGTATCATAAGCAGCCTGTGCCCGCAGCCAATAGCCGTTGGAGAGGCCAAAAAATCGACACAGCCGCAAATCCGTATCAGCTGTAACTCCCCGTTTACCTAAAATAATTTCACTGATACGCTGTGCAGGCACCCCAATTTCCTTGGCCAAACGATACTGGCTCAGCCCCATGGGCCTAAGAAATTCTTCCAACAGGATTTCACCTGGTGTTATCGGATCATGTTTTTTCATGATGCACACTCCTTAATGATAATCAACGATTTCGACGTCTTCTGCGAATCCATTCAACCAATGAAAACAGACTCGCCATTGATCATTGATGCGAATGCTGTATTGACCGGCACGACTGCCTTTGAGCGCCTCAAGGTGATTACCGGGTGAAACCCTCAAATCCTCAAGACAATTAGCGATTTCGAGCTGCCTGAGTTTTCGACGGGCGACCTTGCCAATATTGACAAATTTTTTTACCCTGTGGCCTTTCGAGAGCGCCTCGGTGTATCCGCATTTAAATGATTTGATCATTTTTTAGATAATAACGCAGCGCGTGAATAACGTCAAGCGTGATTATATCGGGCCAACGCTAAAGTTTGTAGGCAACGGTCGATTATACAGCCGTAAATCTCGGGTGAAAAGGATTCCCGTGCAATCATTGAACGACTGCACTGACAAGTGCACAGGCGCTTTTTCGCGCATCCTCGTTGAGCCCGATGTTATATCCCCTACACCAAATCTAAAAAGCGATCTACTTCTATCCGAGCCTGCTTCAAAATGTGTGAAAGTGTAGAACGTTTAACAGGCTTGTGGGCTGGAATCGTCAGCTTTATAACTTCATCTTGGGTTCGCTTTTGAAGCCTTATGTGGCTTCCCTTCCGCCTGACCACGACCCACCCGTCACGCTGAAGGGCACGAACTATTTTGTCATATGCAACGCTCGGGATCTTCGTCATAGGGCAAGTTCCATGATCTCTGTACCAGATACCAAGGACATGTCATCGTCTACCGGCTCGAGATATAGCTCAATAGCCTCTCTGATATTTTCCAAAGCCTCTTCCCTGGAATTCCCCTCGCTAATGCATCCAGGGAGGCTCGGAACGTAGGCTGTAAATCCGCCTTCTTCACTAGGTTCAAGAACAACTTTAACTTTCATTTTATATCCTCCGATGGAAATATAACGCTGAAGATTGTATGCGGGATGAAGCATAGGGGCCGCTTTAATCGGCAATGCTTTTAATAACGGGCTTTATAATAACACGTGAGTCAGGGAAAATGAACTACCTTCGCGGCAAAAGTCCGAACTCTATGAAACCCTTTTAAGATCGTGAGCAAGTTGATCCTCCGGCATGCGAATCTTTCCACCACCCAGCGTTACCTGGAAACGATCAGCGATGTGGAAGCCATGCGGTGGATCGACAACCTTCATGGATAGACCTTCACAGCGGATGATGGGCGGAGGCTTTTTCCGCCCTAATCTTGCCTGTCAGGGAGCCTGCCCTCACTTATCGTATTATGCACTTTCAGTGAAGTCTAAATCTGCGAGTATTCCAACGCAATCATGGCAATACCAAACGAATAAAGAATCATGACATCCGACAAAAGTTTCGCTTATCTCTGTTATTGGTAAACAGCTCAAGGTATGCGATATGCGTGACTAGGATAATTATCTCTGAGTCGTTCAATCAACTTTATCCGGTATTAAATTGATTTTTAACGTTGAACATCTGCGGCTTGTCCGTCAGTATGTTCGTTGTTGGAACTTAGTATCTTGATCAACCGAATTCTGCAGGCTTGCCGCGCTTTACACCACCTACAACCGCTTTGACCTCGAGTACGTTCTGGACGGTGCGCGCTCGGCGATTACGTTTGCCGTGGCCAGAGGTATCGCCCTTCACCTCGCCAACAATTTACGTAGCAAAGGGCACAGGGCAGAGCCGGTGGCGGCGAATCTCGTCTTCCGGCCGAAAGAGGAAACCGGCAACACGTACGACCCGACGGCGCCGGTCTATCTCGATCTGGCGCATCGATATCTGGCCGTTCGCGGGGGTATCGGGCATCTCGGACGTTCCGGCAATTTAATCATGCCGGTGTATGGCGCATGTGCTTGAGGTGCATGCGCCTTTTTCTATGCGCCTTGCTCCGCCAGGCCACACAAACACACCTGCCCCCGCGGTTGATCCTGCCAAACGACTTCCAACTTATTGAAATCAAACCAAATATATTTTAGATACAATTTTATTGTGATTTTTGATTCTCGATTCATCCTTCTGAATAAGGATTGTCTTTTATGAATTCTTCAAGGCTTCTTTTAGATTTTTAAACATCGTCTTCCGAAAATTGCAACAGTCAATTTAATGCCCTGTATAATTTCCTTTTCAAAAGTAACAAAATAAGCCCCAGCCAGAATCAACCATTCTTGCATAGACAGTAACTATTCACTGCCGGTTTCATTTTTTGCCAATATTTTTGGAATCTGCAATTCCATGGTATGAATCCGAACTATCCCGGTGAAGCGTTAAATCCACCTGCTAACCCAAAAAACATAGCGAAAATGACGATCTGAACAATCCAACCGATAAGACAAACTCCGACGGCTCGCCCAGTACTTTTATAGTCAAGCGCTTGCCTGACGGCAATGACCATCGCTACCAACATCCAGATGCCGCAAATGAAATTAAGGATATTCCCCAGCATGGGGATGATCCCCAAAACACGCAGCATCCCCGGAGAGCTGGAAAATCCGATGGTGCGAAGCAACTCCCCATAATCTGCTTTTGTTTGTGGTTCTGGTAGCAATCTGGTTCCAATATAGTATGTCAGAAACGCCCAGATAAACCATCCCGCCAAGGCAACGACGGTGCCGAGAACAAGTCCCTTTATCCCCTCCGTGCCAGCAGTTCCGATTCCTGCAGCAACACTGGAAAGAACAACAACCGCCATGGCTTGTCCCATGGCGCCTTTGTCCGCTTCGACCTCTTCATAGAGGTTTACATCCAGTTTTGCTGCTCGTATCATTCGATCCGTTATTGATGCCATGTTTGGCTCCCTGTTAAAATTCACTTTTAACCCCAATTTGTTCAAAATTCTTCGGTCTGAACCAAAGCTACCAGCGGAGGGATCACCAAAAGCAAAAGTGCGAAAAAATCTGGACACTGCCCTGGCAGACTCGGCGGAAGAATAAGGCTTTCACGAGGTTGATGTCTATTCCCGCATCACCCTCCTCGGGGGCCACCCGCTCGAGCCTCTGATCCGCTGAGCCCCCAGCCGATCCCGCCCAGCACCACCGCCCCAATCCTCGGCAGGACCGCATACCAGAGTGCATAGCCCAACCCGGATGTCACGGCCCCCGACACC
>JAWOBE010000163.1:0-2656 GCA_046498185.1 Desulfatiglandaceae bacterium
CATCGGCGCAGTCCCCGGCCGAATAAATTTGCGGATCCGACGTGCGGCATGATCTGTCGACAGATACTGCACGCCCCGGGCCCAGCTGGAGGCCTGCATCTTCAGCCAGCTCGCTGTTGGGTTTGACCCCGACGGCCGCCAGCACCATGTCCGCTTCCAGCTCCAGGCCTTCCGAGCATTGAACGAGGAAAGAGCCGTTTCCGGCGTCTATTGCTTCTATTTTATGGCCCGGGTGAAGGTCCGCTCCCTTTGCTTCGATTTCTTTACGAACGATTGAGGCCATTTCCCTGTTCATCCAGGGAAGAAATTCGGCCCTGGGTTTTACAAGGCTGACGGAGAGTCCGCGTTCGCGAAGCGCCTCGCACATCTCCAGCGCTATATAACCCATGCCGATTATCACGACTTTTCGTACCTCCTCGCCGATGAATGCTTTGATGCGCCTGCCGTCCTCGAGGCTTTTCAAGGCCATCACGCCGGGCAGATCGATTCCTGGAATTTCCGGGAACACCGGAGAAGCTCCGGTTGCAATAAGAAGAGAATCGTAAGGCAGCGAAAAGGGGCTGCCATCCGTGGTGGTTCCTTCAACGGTTCGGGTGTTGCGGTTGATTTTATCTGCCCTGTGACCTGTCTTCAGGTCGATACCCTGTTTGTCCCTGAAGACCTGTGCCCTGCGTACAACGAGTTCTTCCATTTCGCGCGCCGGATCCGCGATATTGTATGGCATGCCGCAGGCGCTGTAGGATACATCCTGGGTCATTTCCAGGACCGTCACGTCAAGCTCCGGCATGTTCCGTTTCGCCCGGCTCGCAGCGCTCATACCGGCCGCATCCCCCCCTATGATCAAAAATTTCATTTGTGACCTCCTTTCTCAGTCAGGCAGCAGATCGTAATAATAGCGCATTACATCGGAGCGTGTGACGATGCCCACGACGGAGCCGTTTTCAACGACAGGCACCCGTCCTATGTCATGAGTGGCCATTAATCGTGCCACCTCCCGAACAGAGGCGTCCGAAGGGACGGTTATGACATTTGTGGACATAAAGGCTTTGACCGGTGCATCCAGCTGTCGTGTTTTCTTGATTTTTGTAAAATCACGCCTTGAAATTATACCGACAAGCCGGTTGTCTTGAATAACCGGGATGCCGGTGTAACTCTTTCGACGAAACATCAAGGCAACCTCTTTCATTTTTGCGGAGGGTTCCACGCTTATCACCGGGTAGGACATTATGGCGGCCATCAAGGGTCCGCTCGTGGAAACGGCCGCGGTTAGAGCTTCCATCACGGCTGTTTCCACTTTCTCCGGCGTTGAGCCATGCATAAGCGCTGATGCGGCGTTTGGGTGCCCTCCACCGCCGAGCGATTTCATCATGCGCCCCACATCCATGGATTCCCCTGTGCTTCGCGCGATGACGATCGTTTTACCGGAGGATTTTTCGCTGAAGAGACATACGATGATGTCTGCGCCTGCAATGCCGTGGAACATGTCCACGACAAGAGAAAGCCCTGGTGTATGACCGTTGATGGGAACATTGGTGACCACTGCGGTGAGCCCCCTCGCATCCACCTCCCTGGCTTCCTGGAGCATGTTGAACAAGAGTTTTTTCTGAGTGTGAGTGTATGTGGGGCGGAGGAACTGGGCGATCATGTTTACATCAGCACCCTGCTCCATCAGGAACGCGGCCGATGCTACATCGAGCGGCGTCGTCGACGGAAAAAGCAGGCTGCCCGTATCTTCGTGTATTCCGGCGAGAAAAAGCGTTGCCTGAATCGGTGACAGCCGGGCCCCGGTTTCTTTCAGGCGGTCTACAAGCAGCGTAACGGCGGCGCCGACCTCCCGGATACAAGACCAATCGGCGGCTATTGTTCCCTCGCCGCCATGGTGATCCCAAATATGGATGGAAAGATTTTCATTTTCACGGAAAGTATCCGGCAGATCGAGGCGCGACCAATCGTTGGTGTCCACCACTATAAGCCTTTTGTAGCGACTTGGTGTAAGGCCGGCATGACTTCTGTACCGGAATACGTCTTTGTGGATCCCCAGGAATTCTTTCACATTACGATTTAGATTGCGGGGGAGAAGAACCGAAGACGACGGATACACCAGCGCCGCTGCAAAGGCGGAAGAAAGAGCGTCGAAGTCTGCATTCTTATGGGTTGTTACCAAATCCATGTTTTTACCTGCCAGCCGCCCGGGACTGCGGTATTTTCACGCTTGGAAACTGCTTGATGTTGGTATGAGGTAAAAACAATGCGGAAGTAAACTCGTCCATGAATTTGGTGTTGCTTGAGAAATCCACATATGTCATGGCCCGACAGATTTTGGAGGCCTCCGTTCGATGTTTTTCCGAAAGCAGGGCCATATATGCGCCGGCGACGGCGCTGTTACCCAGATACGTGAATTTATCTCTTGCCACATCCGGCAAAAGCCCGATCGTCACGGCCCTTTCGATATTGAGATGCTGGCCGAAACCGCCGCTGATCAGAAACCGCTCGACTACAGAAAAATCCAGCCCGGCGGTTTCAAGCAGCACTGTAAACCCGGCATACACCGCCCCTTTGCTCAGCAGCAAGGTCTGGATGTCGGCTTCCGAAAACACGATGTCCCGTTCCACACCCGTCTCTTCTGCAGGCACCACGATCCAGGCGCGGTCCCCTT
>JAWOBE010000238.1:0-15062 GCA_046498185.1 Desulfatiglandaceae bacterium
GCTTCCGCAGCGAAGCCCCCGGCGCAGCCGGAATCCGGGGGTACTACCTGAAAAACAGACGATACCGACGCCGATATCTGAATTCTGCCTCCTGGCTTCTCACTTCTCAGCAGTGCGGACCAAGGCAAAACTGCGTTTCGACACTCCAAAAACCTCGATACCGACGCCGAGGGGATTACGATTACGACAACCGTTCCGCTTCGCTTCACTGACAACGACTTACATCAAGAAGAATAAAGGCTGGCGCCGGGGGTTTCGATGCGGGAGATTCATCGCCGAGAAGGGGCGTCATGCGGGAGGCTTCAGCGAAAGAGCCAATGCTTGCGATTGAAACCCCTTCGGTGCCCATTCCTTGATCGCGGTTAAAAACCGCTCCCACAATAAATAGCGAGTCTCCATCGTGGAGAACTACGAAATATGAAGCTTCCGCAGCGAAGCCCCCGGCGCAGCCGGAATCCGGGGGTACTACCTGAAAAACAGACGATACCGACGCCGATATCTGAATTCTGCCTCCTGGCTTCTCACTTCTCAGCAGTGCGGACCAAGGCAAAACTGCGTTTCGACACTCCAAAAACCTCGATACCGACGCGGATAGCGAAAGAAAGAGGTAATATCGATTACGACAACGACAACCGCTTCGCTGACAACGATTTACATCAAGGAGAATAAAGGAGAAGGGGCGTCATGCGGGAGGCTTCAGCAAAGAAGGGAGGGGATGACCTGTCGGGCGTAGCTTTGGCGAAGCCTGAACCCCTCCCCTACATAACACGATTTGGCGCCGCACGCATCCGGGCCACGGGAGGGGATAAACCCCTCCCCTACATCCCCACGCACCTATGATTTTCGTAGGGGCGGGGTTCACCTGTCCGGCGTAGCCTTAGCGAAGACTGACCCCCGCCCGCGGGCGTTACCTTCAAAAACAGCCGATACCGACGCCGAGGGGAGATCGATTACGACAACGACAACCGTTTCGTTAACCTTTCACTGACACTACTTTCCCCCCCTCATCATCGAAAAAACTTTCCAGGACTTCAACAAATCCAGCGCATGACGAACCTGGTTATCCTTTGCCATGAGTTCTCTTGCCTTTTCGTCCGGAATCGCCCCCGCTTTGATTTGATCTCCCTGCTGTTCGTTACGCATATGTCCCTCGATGTCTTCCTCGCGGAAAAACCGGCCTTGATTCTCCTCACCGTTTTCCTTTGCCGGTATGAATTCCAGTTCAATATCCGGCGTAATCCCACTCGACTGGATCGATCTCCCACTCGGCGTATAATATTTTGCCGTTGTGAGCCTGAGTCCGGAACCGTCTGAAAGCGGCAATATCGTCTGCACCGAACCCTTCCCGAAAGTCCTGGTCCCGAGAACCACCGCACGATTGTTATCCTGGAGAGCGCCGGCCACTATCTCTGATGCGCTGGCGCTCCCGCCGTTCACCAGAACGACGATTGGGTACAAACGGCGGTTGATGTCGCGATGAGCCTTTGAGACGATGTCCTGAGAGCTGTTTCGCCCTTTGGTAGTGACTATGATTCCCTCGTCCAAAAAAATATCCGACACATCCATCGCCTGCGTCAAAAGCCCACCAGGATTGTTCCTGAGATCTACGATAAGCCCCTGCAGAGTTCCACCCTGTTCCAAATCTTCCAGGGCAGCCGCCACATCATTGGAAGTATTATTCTGAAAGCTCGAAATTCTTATATAACCTAAATCAGGCGCCAATAGTTGATGCCTGACACTGATCAAAGGAATGACATCCCGTGTTATCTCAAAATCAATTGGCTTTTCAACATCTTCCCTCCTGATCGTCAATTCGATGTCCGTGCCCTTCGGCCCCCTGATCATCTTGACAGCTTCCATCAAGGTCATATTCTGGGTGCTTTTTCCCTCGATCTTTATAATTCTGTCGCCGGCCTTTATTCCTGCCCCATAAGCCGGTGTTCCTTCTACCGGCGAAACAACGGTCAATATTTGATCACGAATGGTTATCTCTATGCCGATGCCGCTGAAGCTCCCGCGCGTCTCGAGCAACAATTCTTGATGCTCATCCTTGGTGAGAAAAGACGAGTGAGGGTCCAGGTCATTCATCATACCTTTGATAGCCCCGTGAATCAGCTTCTCCGCCTTCTGCGGTTCGACATAGTTCTTCTCAACCTTCCGAAGCACCTCTGTAAAGATGTCCAGACTTTTGTAGACATCATTGGTGCCGGCATTGACCAAACCGTTGTCACCCTTAAGAAAAACAGCGCTCCCGGCCGAAAAAACCACCAAGAAAAAGACCCATCCAAACCTCTTTGTCAACCCCATGCTCAGCGCTCCTCGATTCGCCCGCCCCCGGGCTGAAGGATTTCAAAACAGGCAAGCAACCGGAACCCAGCCCCGGTGACCGCCATAAACGATAACTTTCTAAATACTTATGTATTTTAACACATATACTCAAGTATCGCCACCGGAATATACATCCTGCGTACATCCTGCGGTAATACTCAATGAGCCACACTTTTAAGTTATAGGTTGCATGCAACAGCTGCTCTTTGCTCATAAATTTTCCTTGCTATTTCACGTTCAGCCACGACCGCGCGTCCAACGGGCGGCCGCCATGCCGAATTTCGAAATAAACAACGCCCTTTTTCCCTCGCTTTCCTGCGACTCCGACGATATCCCCGGCCTTGACTGTTTTTCCCTCACTTACATTGCGCCGCCCAAGATATGAAGAAATGCTGTACAGCATCCCTCCATGATTAACGATCACGGTCTGTCCATAGCCCTTCACAAGTCCTGAGAACTCAACCTTCCCGGGCAGAACAGCCTGCACTTCGGTTTCCGCCTGAACATTTATAAAAACGCCGGAACGCCCCTCGCCGGGCTTCCCTGCAGACGGCACAATCACATCACCATCAGCGGGTAGTGGAATCGCACCGATTAAATCGCTTTGCGAAGATTCCAAGGCAGCTTCCCCGGACGCTCGTTTTTCTATGGCCCTCATTGTATTTTTAAATTCTTCTGAAGCAAGTTCCAGCTCTTCTATCGCAGTTTTATAAAATTTTTTTTCTTTATCTATATTTACCAATTTCAATACAATATCTTTCATATTACTTTCCAGAGCCGCGAGAGTTTTCTCTTCAGAAGCCAAAGTTTCTTCTTTCCTGGACAGATCCGCTTCCAAAACTGATTTCTCCCTTTCATATTTTCGCATAGCGGATGCATGGGTTTCGAGCACGTTCATATCCTCTTCAATCATGCAGGCGGCATACCTCACCGCCCTGCGCAACAGGTCAATTTCTTCCACCTCGAAAAGTATTCTCGCATATCCCAGCCTGGCATGCTTATACAATGAAGCGAGCTTTTCCGAAACCGCCTTTCGTTGTAAAATCGCTTCCTTTTCAATTTCTTCGAGCCGCGCCGCGATGGTACTGTGTTCTCGCCGATCCTCGCGGATACGCTCTTTGACTTTCCATAGCTCTTCTTTTTTCAGCTTCAACTTCTTGTCGAGCGATTCAATTTCCGCAACAAGATCCCGCTCCCTGATGTAGGAAGCCTCCAGCTTTTTTCTTTCCGCCGAAAGCCGTTCTTCCAGGGCCTTTATCTTTGCGTCATCCTGCCGCCCGCCTTGCGCGACTACCGGTAAAAAAGAAAAAGACACTAAAATGATTGAAACAAAAAGCTTTATCGTCCTAAACTGAAAAATCGATGCTTTCATCTGAAACCCATTCGCTGCCGATTCCTTTATCGCGGTTGAAAACCGCCTCCACAGGGCATAGCGAGTCCTGCAGCGGAGTCCCCGGTGCGGCCGGAATCCGAAGAAGGGAGGGGTAAACCCCTCCCCTACATCCCCACGTAGCAATGATTTTCGTAGAGGCGGGGTTCACCTGTCCGGCGTAGCCTTAGCGAGGACTGATCCCCGCCCTTGCGCTCCACTGACAACGACTTACTCTCGGCTCTTTTCGTTAGTCACCAGTTTTGACCAGCATGGCCGAAAAAAATCCCTCGGTGTGATGAACATGCGGAAGACATCGCAAAAAACCGTGCTTGTCCAATAAGGGCATCGCCCAATCCGGTGCATTCTTCCTCAAATCTTTGATAAAAATAGATTTATGCCTCGCCGCACAACCTTCAACGACTCCCTCGTTTTCTTCCCTGGATATCGTGCATGTCGCGTAAAGAACTTTTCCTCCGGGACGAAGCAGATCAATCGCACAATCAAGCAATGAGGTCTGGAGCTTTGACAGGCGTCGAATATCTTCTTCACTTCGCAGCCATTTTACATCCGGGTGTCTTGAAATCGTCCCTAGCGCAGAACAGGGTGCGTCCAACATTATCCGATCGAAACGCTTTCTAAGCCATCCAGAACGTTTTTTGGAAGCATCCCCTGCCACCGCATGTATCGAATCGAGGTCCATCCTTCGGGCGGTGCGAATAAGTTCCACCAGCCTCTTTTCGTTCCGATCCACGGCTATCACCACACCGGCATCAGCCGTCAATTCAGCAAGATGCGTAGTTTTTCCACCAAGCCCCGCACATAGATCAAGCACTTCATCCCCGGGCGATGGAGCGAGAAGGCGGGATGCAACCTGGGCCGCCTCTCCCTGAACGGTGAACAAACCCTGCCTGAAGGCTTCGATTTCGCCGACCGGCCTTCGCATTTCCTCCACCACAAGGCCGTCTGGGCTGAACTCCGTATTTCTCACCCGTATACCTTCGGCTGAAAGCATTGCAGCCAGTTGATTCCTATCTGCCTTAAGACCCGAAACTCTTAAAACCATCGGAGAAATCTTGTTTCCTGCCTCAAGGAGCTTTTCGATACTATCCCATCCCAGCTCGGCAATCCATTTGCGCACGATCCACTCCGGATACGAGTACCGTACCGACAAATAACGAATTGGGTCTTTTTTTTTCGAAGGAAATTCGCATCGATCCTGGTGTCTGCTTATCTCACGCAGGATGCCATTTACAAAACGGCTCAAATGGGGACGCCCGGACGCCGATACCTGCTTCACAGCCTCGTTTACTGCAGCGGAATCGGGAACGCGATCCATGAACAACATCTGATAAAGCGCGATCCGTAAAATGGTGAGTACATCAGGTTCAATGCGTCTGAACGGAAAACTCGCGTAAGAGCCTATGATCCAATCGAGTCTCGATCTCCACCGCAGCACCCCTTGAACCAGATTAACCGCGAAGGCTTTGTCTCTGGAATCCATTTCCGGATTGAGTCTGAAAACGTCTTCAAGACGTCGTTCACAAACGCCCGGTCCGCTCTCCGGCATACGAAGAATTTTGAATGCAATATTTCTCGGTGTCACTCTGAATCCAGAAAAGCATTGAGGGCTTCCTCGACCCGGGACAAATTGACGTTGGTATCGTAGCAAGGTCCGAAGGGTCGCTCGTTTAAAATGCCGAAAACAGGTATTGGATAGGTATCCTGGATGCCACTGGTCAAGTCCCGCTCGCATGCCACGCCGATAATCATATCCGGCCTGTTTTCAGCGACGATTTTCCGAGCGAGCGTGCCTCCGGTGGCGACTGAAATCGGAATATGATATTTTTTAGAGAGCGCGACCAAGTCTTTTATCTTACATTTCCCGCAGCCTTTGCAGTTTTCGACATGACCTATGATCCGGACCGGGCATTCGTGATACTGTAAACAGTGGGGAATAAGCAACAGCAGCTTGTCCGGGCGGACTTTCCTGGCCTCAGCGATCACCAATTGATTATTGATTGCGATAAACGACCTACGCACTTCATCTTTTCCTATCCCGAACAATCGGCCGACAACAACAAGCAGCGGGAACAGGAACCGAATCACAACACCACGGATACGGGTGTTGAAAAAAAGATTTTTCCCCCGGATTATCGTGCAAACAAGGGTCAGCGCACCACCGAGCATAAAAAGAGTGATCGCCCCGAACGCCACCGCCAGTATGGCGGGAAGGCTCGGATGAATATTCGAAAGTCCGACATAGGGCACCCACCATAGCAAAACGGCCAGCGCCACCATAACGACGCAGCTTACCAGCAATAATCCTATAAAAACCCGCTTCCTCGGCGGCTTTTCTCCAGCGGCGGCATACTCCTCCGGCCGCCGGAGTATTGGTTCCTTATCCTTCACACCCACCCTTTCCAATGCATCAAGAGGACGGTTCATAATTCTTCTGCTTTTTTCCGTGAAAAACTTTCACTGTTCACCCAATACCAATCCCTCGGATAACGGCATGCCGCATAAAAATTCACCAATCGCCAGCCGCTTTTTTCCAGCCAGCTGAATCGAGCCGATACGCACCGCCCCGTCACGCGCGGCTACCTCCAACACCCCGGGACCACAAAATGTTATTGCACCTGGCACCGCCCCGGTAAAACCTTCCACCCGGGAAACAGGGGAAAAGATCTTGAGATCGCGTCCCTCCAGCGTCGTAACGGCACCCGGTACCGGATCCAGGCCCCTTATCAAAGAACATATTTTTTTCGCTGGTTCAGACCAAGAAATTTTTCGAACCGACATGTCTATTTTTGGAGCGTAGGTGGCAAGGGAATCGTCCTGAGGTCTTTCGTGAAGTACGCCCCCGGCAAGCCCTTCCAGTGTTTTGGTAAGAAATCCCGCGGATTTTGATGCGAGCTTGTCGTGAAGCGTTCCGGCGGTTTCGGAAGAATCTATTTCAACTTCTTCCTGAAGCAAAACCGGGCCCGTGTCCATCCCTTCGTCGAGCCGCATTGCGGTAAGCCCGGTTTTTGTTTCACCGTTTATCACCGCCCAGTTTATCGGCGCCGCCCCCCGATAGCCGGGAAGCAGCGAGGCGTGGATATTCACCGCTCCCAGAGGTGCAGCCTGCAATAAAGACCCTGTGAGCAACTGGCCGAACGCAACGACAACTAAAACATCCGGGGAAAGGCCAAGAATTTGAGCACGGAACTCCGGATCAGAAACCCGTTCAGGCTGAAGTACATCAAGGCCCAGGGACAAGGCGGCCGATTTCACAGGTGACTGGCCGGGTTTACGCCCTCTTCCCCTGGGTCTGTCCGGCTGGGTTACCACCGCACGAATCTCGTAACCCGCCTTCGCAAGCGCCTCCAGCGAAGGCACCGCGAAATCAGGAGTCCCCATAAAAACCACCCTCAGCGGACGGTGCTTGCTAAAAGCTTTCACGATTCGGACTCCAGAATTTTTTTCAGGTGTTTCTTGTAGAGAGCCCTCTTTAAAGTGCTAAGATGATCGATGAAAAGAACGCCGTCCAAATGGTCTATTTCGTGCTGCAGGCAAACAGCAAGCAATTCCTCGGCGTCAAAAGACACCGGGTTACCGTGACGGTCGAAGCCCTTGGCTTCTACTTGAAAGTTCCTGTTCACCTCAGCCGAGTAATCTCTTACGCTCAGGCAGGCCTCTTCATGAACGATGGAGCCCTCTCTGTCCACTATTTCAGGGTTGATGAGAACGGCCGGATCATGCCCGGGTTCCATGGGGGAACGATCGAACACTATAACCCTCGACAGCGACCCCACCTGGTTGGCAGCCAATCCGATACCCGGGGCGCTGTACATCGTCTCTATCATATTGTCTATCATTTCCTGAAGTGCCCCGTCGATATTCTCCACCGCAACGGCGGGTGTCTTCAGCACCGGATGAGGATACGTGATTATATCGAGCAACATTTTATAATTCCTTCTTTCCTATCAAAAAAATCCCAAAACTAGCCCCAAGGGTCAAATCCATGGTCCTTAAGGCGGCCGGTTTATGGCGTGGATTATCGAAAGCTTTAAAATACAAAAAGCGCTCCGTTAAAAACCATTATTATTGATCTTATACACCGTATGCCAAGAAATCAAGACACCGAATCAAAAAGACGCTTGACTTTTGACATCCATTCTTATCAATTATGTTCATGAAACGAACCGTGGAATTTTTATTCGAAATCGGCATGCTGAAACAGACGCCTCGCACCGGTTTCCAGTTTCTCGGAACCGGTGCGGAATCGGTCGCGGGTCATTCCTTCCGGACCGCCGTCATTGGTTATACTCTAGGTTGCCTGTCCGAGGGAGCGGATCCCGCCAAGACTGCACTCATGTGTCTTTTTCATGACCTTCCCGAGGCCCGCACCGCAGATCACAATTACGTAAACAAGCGATATGTGGAAGTTGATGAAGCCCGTGCACTAGCCGATCAAATCGAAGGTCTTCCGTTCGGTGATGACATCGCCGCGATGGTAAAAGAATTCAACGGATGCGACACGCTGGAAGCCAAGCTTGCCAAGGACGCCGACCAGCTGGATTTAATCCTCGAACTCAAGGTTCAGCTCGACTCGGGAAACCCGAATGCAAACGAGTGGCTCACCTATGCGGTTCAAAGGCTGACCTCGGCGACCGGCAAAGCTATAGCAAAAACCATCCTTTCATCCCATAGTACCGATTGGTGGTTCGACAAAGAGACAGACTGGTGGGTCAATGCCTCTGCCGATTCAAAACGCATCTGACCTCCTGTGTCAGGCGAGGTGAATGTCGGGATTAAAATCCCGAACGACGTACAGCCTTCCATTCCTTACACCTGCAATATATAACCCGTCTTATCCTCTCACGTTCTTGACTTCGATCGACCGGTGATTAATATTTTATGCATAGAGATTGAATGCACAAATCGAAAGGTTATGCTCGAATCATGCCAAGCAAGGATTACTATAAGATATTGGGTTTAACGAAAAATGCAACACCGGAAGAAATAAAAAAGGCTTACCGGAAGCTGGCGCTTAAATACCACCCTGACCACAACAAGGAAAACCCGGAGGCCGAAGCCAAATTCAAAGACATCAGTGAAGCTTACGCAGTGTTGAGCAATGATGAAAAGCGTCGCCAGTACGACCAGTTCGGTGCTGAAAATTTTAATAGGCGATTCTCACAGGAAGACATTTTCCGTGGAGCCGATTTTTCAAGTATTTTCAAGGAATTTGGTTTTGCTGGTGGGCCCCAGAGCATTTTCAGCCATATTTTCGGTGGCATGGGAGGATCCGGCCAGACGACCTTCCGTACCGGGGGACCCGGGCATTTCGGCGGACCGTTCGGGGAAATGCACGGTTGTTCGGGCCGATCGAAAGGCAAGGACTTGTATGTTGAGCTGCCGGTTACGCTTGAGGAAGTAGCATCCTCCACTACCAAAACGCTGAACTATCGAGCGAATGGTCGCAGTGAATCGATTTCATTAAAAATACCGCCGGGCATTGAGAACGGCAAAAAATTGCGTCTGTCGGGCAAAGGGGAGCCCGGGGCCAATGGTGGTATGAATGGAGATCTGTTCGTGGTGGTAAAAGTTCTTGAGCACCCCCATTACAAACGCTTTGGAGATGATCTTCACCGAAAATACAATATCAAATTCTCCGAAGCGGCGCTCGGGACCAATCTCGAAATTCAGACGATCGACGGCAAGAGGTTCAATTTGAAAATTCCCTCCGGCACACAGTGCAACACCAAGTTCAGCCTGAAAGGACACGGCCTTCCTCATATGAAAGGAGACGGGAGGGGGGACGCATATGCCGAAATCGTAGTGGATGTTCCCAAGAAGGTAGACGCCGAGCAGAAACGCCTGATAAAATCCCTTTCGGAGCTGGATCTCTAGGTCATGAGGGCTCTGTGTATCTTTTCGGGCGGCCTTGACAGCATGCTGGCCGCCAGAGTGGCGGCGTCACAGGGGATTGAAGTTCTGCCGGTTTTTTTCGACACACCTTTTTTCGAGGCCTCAAAAGCCATCAATTCGGCTCGGGACTTAAATCTGCCCCTCAACAGGGTGGACATAACCCAACGCCATATAGAAATAGTCAAAAGCCCCCGATATGGATACGGTGCCAATATGAACCCCTGCATCGATTGCCATGCATTGATGGCAAGGGTCGCCGGAGAAATGCTCACCTCGGAAACTGCGGATTTCGTAATCACCGGGGAAGTGCTCGGCCAGCGGCCGATGAGTCAAACCAGACGTGGGATGGAAATTGTGGCTTCTGAAAGCGGGATCGAGGGACTCTTGGTGCGTCCGCTTTCAGCAAAGAACCTGCCTCCCACCATCCCCGAAAAAATGGGTTGGCTGGATAGGGACAAGCTCTTAGCTTTTCAGGGAAGATCACGCAGGCCTCAGATCCGGGCTGCCAAAAAATTTTTTATTACCCGTTACCCGGCCCCAGGCGGCGGTTGCCTCTTGACTGAGAAACGCTTCGCCGGCCGCCTGAAGGACTTGCTGGAAACAAAAGCCGACCCGTCGAGGAAAGAACTCGAAATGTTGAAATTAGGTCGGCATTTCCGGCTCGGCCCGGGCGTAAGGCTGGTCGTCGGCAGGAACAAAGGCGAAAACGAGGCTCTGACAGCCCTGGCATCTTTTGATGACAGAATGTTGGCGGCCGCCGGGATCCCCGGCCCGGTGGGAGTGCTGTCCGGAACGGTGGACCGCGCCGATATGGAAACGGCCCTGGTTATAACGCTCGCCTATAGCGATGCGCGGGATTTCGAAAAATATCCGGTAACGATCTCACACCGTGGAACAAAAACCGAGATACTTACCCCCGTTTCGAACAAAAGGATTTTTTCCAGGCTTCTTATCTGATTATCTCGCAAAAAGTGTCATTCTTGTCTTATCGGCTTCGGAATCGGTATCGGCATCGGGGTCGAAAAGCACTAACACTCACACCAACACCGACACTAACATCAGTTAAAAAACTTTTTTATTTCGAGTGGATCTGAAACCAGCACATCCGCCCCGGCTGCCTTCAACTCCGCTTCGTCCCGAAGCCCCCACAACACACCGACGGCACGAATCCCGGCAGCACAGGCGGTTTTCATATCCGTCGCGCTGTCACCAACATATATAAAATCCCCTGGTTCTAAATTCATATTCCGCACGGCTCTCAATGCCCCCGCGGGATCGGGTTTCATCGGAAATCCTTCCTGCTGGCCCATAACGACATGGAACGGATAACGATCGAAAAAACGGGCTACGCATTTCACGGTGAAAGCGTGAGCCTTATTCGAAAGCACCGCAAGGCTAACGCCTTTTTTTACAAGAAAATCAAGAATATCGTAAATTCCAGGGAAAGGTCGGGTATTCCGGTCCCAGTTCGTATCGTAAGTTTCAAGAAATTCGACGGTGCACACGTCCACCGTCTCCTTTTGCCGCCGCTCGGGCGGAAGCGCCCGCTCAACCAATGTCCTGGATCCATGACCTATAAAAAAACGGTACGCCTCGACCGGATGCAACGGAAATCCGTGTTTTTTCAGAACCAGGTTCGCAGCGAAGGCAATATCATCCAGAGTGTCAAGCAAAGTCCCGTCCAGGTCGAATATAACCGCTCTCGGAGCTGTATCTTTTTCCACGGCTAAACCACACACTGCCCCAAAGGAACTATTTCCTCGACACTCACATCTTTTATCCGGGCCAGGCAGTCTCCTAAAGCATCTTCGGCGGTTGCACCGATCCCTACGAATTCCCGCTCTCCCTGTTTTACGATCAAGTTGGGAACCGCAAAGAACTTCATCTTTATCTCCCCCGCCACCACCTCGTGAAGATCAATCCGGAGGGATCCGTCTTCGCGGTTTAATTCGTAAGTTGTAACCTTCGTCAAGAATTCCTTTTCTTTCAATCGGTACATTATTTCTCCTTAGTAAATATGTTTACCATTAATCAATTCCCATCCGGCATTCACGAATAGCCC
Source organism: Desulfatiglandaceae bacterium (assembly GCA_046498185.1). Taxonomy (GTDB): domain Bacteria; phylum Desulfobacterota; class DSM-4660; order Desulfatiglandales; family Desulfatiglandaceae; genus CAYXDR01. The sequence continues at coordinate 11,676 of JAWOBE010000238.1, forward strand.
AAAGCTGGTATTTTTCATTAAAACTCACAGCCACGGAAACAGCACAGATATCAGCACCCTGTTTTTCAATGATTTCAGTCACATCCGGAGCAGGCGTATTTGCACCCAGATAATATACATGCCAGCCCTCACGCTCCAGCACGGCATCCGTGAGGCGCTACCGCAGAAGACGACCGCTAATTGGTTTCCTTCAGCTCGAAAAGAATCATCCTGCCGGTGTCCGGATGGCTCCATTCACCAATAATTTCCGCCCCAGGCCAATCAAGCAGTTCCTGGATCGGGAAACGATCTTCCCCCCAGCTCAATTCATCCCATAATATATAGGTTATCGCCCTCTTGTGTAATTCGGAGATAAACTGCTCTTTTACCTTTGAAAACTTCTCCCAGTGATTATCCAGTATGCGGCCGTCGAACCGGTCCGGATTCCCGATGTTCGCATAGAACGAAACCCATCGTTGGATCGAAGCCGAGGCTGAAATCATCACCGGCCCGCCAACGCTTTCAGCGGCGGCAGCCTCCCCGATCCGCCTGAACACCAATTTATCGCATTCCCGTTCCCGTAAATTCTTCGGAAGAGTCATAAGAACCAAACACACGGCAAGCAACACGGCGACTATCGGTTCGGGCGCATTCAACCGGCGTTGGAGAAAATCACGCACCGAAGCTATCCCACAGCAGAGCACGAACATCGACGGAAGAATCGACAGAGTCATATAGCGCGGAAAAATGTACCAGTGGGTGAGTTCGTGAAAATATAGCACCACCAGGCTCCCCACCGCAACCGCGCCCAGGTAAAATATTCTTCTGTCGCTTAACAAAAGTCTAAAAGCCCGGGGCAAACCCACGGCAAAAAGGAAAACCACAGGGTAAAACAATGCTTTGACAAGGCATTTGATCACCGCCCCCAGAGCGGCAAACCAAAGCAAATTAGGGGCTCCGTCCAGAAAAAGGCCTACGTTCGATCTCCCCTCCGAAAAGGCAAGTTCCTTCAGCGAAAGGCGCAGAGAGTCATATCGAATGAGAATGTCGCTAAAAAAAGAGAGTATTTTTTTCGACCTCAAAAGTTCTCCGGCCCCTATCCCGGTGAGGGTGTTTGAAACCGCCACCGCCGCCAGAATCCCCGCCACTGGAATCAAAAAAACAGCCAGCCCGGTCAATTTCTTCCTGGGCGCAAATAAAATAAACACTGCAGAAACACCCATAAACATCAGAGATTCGATCCTGGCCCACGATGCGAACAAAAAGCAGATGCCGCTCCACAGAAGGAACTTCAACTTCGCTTGCTCGATATAGCCCAGAAAAAAATACAACCCTAAGGCCACAAAAAAAACAGCCACCGGCTCTTTTATGACCATGCAGCTTATATCCACGAAAACCGGCATGACCGAGAAAAGCAGAAGCCCGAGGGCGGTGACAGGCCTGTCGAAAAAACGCCTCAAAAGCAGAAATATCACCAAAAGGACAGCGCTTCCAAAGAACCACGAAACCCCCATCGCCGAAACCAGCCAATTCCCGGTGAAAAAATACGCCCCAGCTATCAAAAACGGCTGGATGGAAAGGTAAGACATCCCAGGCGCCCAAAAGGCGTCTATCCGGCCATGGTAGAGAGCCGCGGCTTGGTGGATGTAAACCACACCGTCAGGATTGACGACGCAGGTGTTCAGACACGCCACGACCCTGACCACACAACCCAACATTATTATGGCCGCAATGACCAAGGAATAACGGCTTATCAAGAAAGGCGTAACCGCCCTCCGCATTTCATAACCTCTTTCTTCTCTACTCAGTGCGCATCAAGGCATATACCGAGCCCAGCAGAAAGACTCCGTTCGCGGTCCATGCCGCCACGAACGGCGGAAGCATGCCGGATATACCCATGGACCTGCATAAGCCTAAAACCAGCAGATAAAGGAAGCACAAGCCTATACCTGTAGATACAGCAAGTGCCGTCCGATTTTTACCAAACTTCAGTACGATCGGAAGCCCCATCGCCGCAAGAACCACGACGATAAACGGAAAGGCCGTCTTGATATGCATATCTACCAGGTAAGGCGTTGGATCGTAGCCTTCAGAGCTTATTTTATCTGCATATTTCTTTAACTCCCAGTAGTTCATTTCCTCGGGTTTACGGGGTTCGTTCATGAAATCGTCTGGTCTCTCCGGTATCTCCAGGTATCCGGACTCCATCCGTTCGAGGCTGTAGCCTCCACCAGGGCTGCCAGACAGCACCAGTGCGGATTCAACGATCCACCTCTCTCCGCTCCAGTGTACCCTTGTAGAATCGACCCGCCTCAGCAGGTTAAAATCATCGTCGAAGAAATAAAACGAACAGTCGCTCATCTCCCCGCTCACCGAATCAATATGTCCTATGCGGTAGATGGTGTCATTTCCCTTGTACCAGACGTTGTACTCGCCGTATGCCCGGGCCTCCCCCCGCCTCATGACATAGAGATCCCAGATCCCGTTGCTTTTCGTACTGCAAAAAGGAACAACCATTTCGAACAGCGCAAACACGAATACAGCCACTGCAAACGACCCGTAGACAACCGGCCTGGCTATTTGAAGTGCACTCATCCCGCAGGACCTCATAGCGGTTATCTCGTTATGCCTCGCCATAATGCTGAACATAACGATCACCGCAAGCAACGTGGCCACCGGAACCATTTGTACTACAATGAACGGAGTCTTGAATCCGAAATATACCGCCATCGACCATGCCGGAGCGCCCGATTCAATAAAATTATCCACCTTCTGAACGAAATCGACCATAAGGAAAATTACAGTGAAGGCCCCTGTGAACATAGCGAGAAACACGGCGAACTCCTTCACCAGACATCTGGAAAAAACCGTCATGCGTCACTCCGCAGTTTTTTATTAAACGGGGACCTGATTTGCACCGGCATCAAAGGAAGCTCCCTTGCCGCGCGCATCAAAAAAATCAAGCAGCAGGCGGCGAGAAAAACCACTGGAGCCCAGACTCCGGCCGCCGGATGTACGACACCGGCCTCCCCGATACTCCTAGCGCCTGCAAAAAACAGGTAATAAAGCATGAAAACGAATAAACTCAACCCTATTCCGGCCGATCGCCCCCTCGCTTTCAGGTGAGCACCAAGCGGAACTCCTATGATGCACATGATGAAAACAGCTGCGGAAATCGAAAATTTCTCCATTAATTTAACCATTACCGCATTGTAATGTGCGGAGCCCGGGCTGCCGCTGCGCAGCTCTTCGATCGATTCACCTACCGTCATCTCCTTAGGCGATTTTTTCCGCGAATCCAGTGCAGTCATCATGTCTTTCAGTTCAATATTTATATCATAGGTATCGAAATCGATAGACCGTGCGGAACCCCCGTTCCTGTCCACCATGAATATCGTCCCGAATTTG
>JAWOBE010000006.1:0-8707 GCA_046498185.1 Desulfatiglandaceae bacterium
AAGATGAATATTAAAATTATGGTACCATATATGGAACCATTGTCAAGGAAAAAATGACATGTACCCTCTGCGCGCCTGTGGGGTGGGTCCAATCAGTGATTGTAGTTCGGATACCAAACCAGACATCCTGGTCTAACAACGCCAGGGACTGCCGTGCATGGAACCCTGGCTGCGATTTACGGTTGTATAAGGATGGATTGTACCCGCAATGTAGTTTATATTTTCAAGGTAAAGTTTTTTGAGCGGATCTGACAGCGGATTTATAATCAGTTTTTTATGTTTGTGGTGTTTAAATTGCGTTTTGGTTTTAGATGTAACCGAATGAAATGAACAAAGGCTGTTTTCGGAGTTTTTCAAAAGGGGCATGGATGGAAAGTATTAGTGAGAGAACATGTATTCTCATCCTTGGCATGCACGAAAGTGGAGCTTCGGTTTTGACCGGTTGCCTGGGCATGATGGGTTTTAATCTGGGAGATGTGTTTAAACAAAGTGACGATGAGAATTGTATCGGATATTTTGAAAGCAGAAATATAGTTCTTGCCCATGAAATGCTTCTGAGTGATCTTGGCTGCCGCTGGGATATGGTGGGCGCGTTGCCAGCTGGCTGGGAGGAAAGCAGGGCCGCCCAGAAGGCTGCAGATACAATCTCAAATATTCTGCTTCAGCAGTTTATGAACCAAGAGAAAGCCCCCACCCCCTTCGTTATCAACGATCCCAGGCTGTGCAGGTTTATGCCTCTATGGAAGCGGCTGTTGAGCAGTCTAAATATAAATTTTTCTCTGATTTTTTCCTTCGGCGCCCGATTGATGTGGCCAAATGCCTTTGGGAGAGACATGGTTTCGATTTGCTGAAAGGTCATTTGCTGTGGCTTGCGCACAATCGGGAGGCCTTGGCTGAATGCACTGGCCTCGATTGTATGCTGATGACATTTGACCAGTTTTCGGCAGACCCGGTAACGGCTCTGCGAAATGTGACAGGCTTATCCGCTTTCAAAGGCACCGATCCCATTATGCACAGTCAGGAGATCCAGGATTTCGTCCGGTCTGAATTCAACAAACGCGGCCTGCCCGGGCAAGAGGGAATAGAAGAGGACCCATTCCGTCATTATGCCTGGGTCTATGAGCAGTTTCGTAGCTTGCAGGAAGAACGCTTTGGATCGGTGGATTACCGGAGCACCGGTCATGGAATTTTTGCCGAAGCATTGCCGGAAGAAATTGCTGAATTTTCACCAATCATTTTTGACTCGAGGCTTTTTCCCTCATCCGACGGGCGTATACACGCCGCCCGGGTGCTGGAGAATTTACTAAGTATCATAGGCCGTTATGAACAGGCCGATCTGAACGAATCCGTACAGCATCAGAGGCGTTTGTTGGCGGAAGTCAATAGCGTTGAGACACTTTATACCCAGATTTTTTTCCCCGATTTAGTTCAACAGATGGAACCTTACGGCGGGATTTTATCCGTGATAATGCTCGTTAATGATTTAATCCGGTTGGGACTGGATGTGAAAGTGGTGGTGCTGACTACCAAGAACTATCATGAATTCCCGGGACTGCTGACTCGGCCCATTTATTTTGCTGATCACGATAAACTAACTGATCATTTTCCACCTGCTGACGCCGTGGTGGCCACCCTTTGGACCACTGTCTATTATATGGCTGCGATTTTTGCCAGGCATCGAAATTTTTTGCCGTTTTATTTTGTCCAGGATTATGAAGTCGATTTCTATCCGCCGGAAGAATTCATAATACGGGAACAAATTAAAAGAACCTACCATCTCAACCCATATGCTTTTGCTAAAACACCCTGGATTTGCGAAAAAGTCAGGTCGGCGGGAGGCAACATAACCCAAGTGTCGCCGGCACTCGATCTGGATTTGTTTTACCCCAGGGATATATCAGACGCAAGGAATTCCCCGAAAAAAATCCTGACATTATTGCGTCCACAGACTTCTCAGAGAGGATTTGAAACGGCGGTGCGCGTGTTGAAAAAGCTGCATTCAATGCGAGGGGATATAGAAATTCATGTTTTTGGATGTGATGATCACGCGCTTGAAGAGCAGGAATTTGATGTTCCGGTTGTCAACCATGGTGTTGTGAATAACAGCGATTTACCGGATTTATATTCCCGGGCGTATTTGTTTGCCGAATTTTCAAATTTTCATGGTTTCGGCCGGACCATTGCCGAAGCCATGGCGTGCGGTTGCCCCTGCGTGATAACGGACAGTGGCGGAATCTCCCTGTTCGCCCGGCATAAGGAAAACGCATTGATCGGCGCTCCCTGCGACGTGGACGGCCTTTTAAGGCACATCAACAGACTGTGCGATGATGAATCATTGCACCATTGCTTGTCCGAAAATGCCAGAAAAAGTGTGCTTCAGTTTGATCATATGAATTCTTCTCGAAAAACTTTAGCATTTTTTAAAAAATGTTTTAAAAATAAAAGTTCTCAATTAAATGAATAATATAATTCATAAATGTAACTAATGAAAATATTTAATTCGGAATCACGATTCTCATGCCAGAAAAAAAACATCCAGTCGTGTCTGTAATCACTCCAGTTTATAATTCCGAAAATTTTGTTTCAGATGCCATCAAATCAGTGTTGGAACAGAATTTTACTGACTGGGAGATGATTATAGTTGATGATTGTTCAACAGATAATTCGGTCGAGGTTTGCATGGGATTTGCTGGTCAAGACAGCCGAATCAGGGTGATGGAACTCGATAAACATTCGGGTCCGGCCGTGGCCAGGAACGCGGCTATAAGGGTTGCCGCCGGGCGCTATATCGCTTTTCTTGATAGTGACGATTTCTGGCATCGAAACAAACTGGATCTTCAACTGGAGCTTTTTAAGCGAACTGGAGCTCCGTTGGCTTATTCGGCATATGAAAAAATAGATGAAAAGAAGCGTAATAAGAATAGAATTATATCTGTGCCTGAATCGATCGATTATTATGGCCTCTTGAATGCTACTGTAATTGCTACCGTAACTGCGGTTTATGACACGGCGAGGGTAGGGAAGGTCATGATGCCGGATATTTTGAAACGCCAGGATTACGCGCTGTGGTTAAAGATTTTACGGATCGGGGGTAAGGCTTATGCAGTAAGCAAACCGCTTGCCTGTCTACGAAAAAGGTCGGGATCCGTTTCCAGCAACAAGCTTTCGGCTATGCGTTATACCTGGATGGTTTACCGGAGGATTGAAAAATTATCGGTGGGCCGTAGCATTTACCATTTTTTTAATTACGCCGTTCGAGCTTTGATAAAGAATCTGTGATATAAGTCGGTACGCTGTAGATTTTAAGTTCGAGAGAATTAATTATTTTTGTTATGGGGCCTTTGAATGAAAGTGCTGGTGACCGGGGCGACCGGCTTTATAGGCTCGGCGCTTCTGCGCAGCCTGCAATCAACCGAGATAGATCTTTTCGCGTGTGCCCGCAATGTGCCGATCATAGGGCTCGATTCAAGGCATGTTTGCTGGCTGGAATGCGACCTGAATTCCTCGAAAGATCCGCTGAGGGAGGTAGGTGGCTTTGATGCGGTCGTGCATCTTGCAGCCCGCGCCCATGTTTTTGACGAAAAGGAATGTGAGCCTCTCGAGGAATACCGCAAGACTAATGTGCAGGGCTCTATAAGACTTGCCCGGAACGCTGCGGGGCATGGAACGAAAAGATTCGTATTTATCAGCTCTATAGGTGTCAACGGCAACCGAAGCTTCCGGCCTTTTACGGCAGGCGACCCACCGGCCCCGGTCGAGCCCTATGCAGTGTCCAAGCTGGAGGCTGAAACCGAGTTAAGAAGAGTATCTGCTGAAACTGGTATCGAGTTGGTTGTTATCCGGCCGGCGCTTGTTTACGGCCCTCGTGCGCCTGGGAATTTCGGAAGGTTGGTCAAGGCGGTCAGAAGCGGAATCCCTCTACCGTTTGCGGCGGTGAAAAACAGGCGGAGTCTTGTGGCCTTGGCCAATCTGGTGGATTTGATCACCACTTGTATAGATCATCCGGAGGCCTCCGGACGGACTTTCCTGGTGTCGGACGGAGAGGTGATATCGACTCCCGAATTGATCCGGAAGCTGGCGCGGGCGGTCGGCCGGCCGGCCAGGCTTTTCCCGGTGCCCACGGAGCTTCTGATGCTGGCGGCCAGGATGGTAGGTAGAACAGCTGAGATGGAAAAGTTGACAGGGTCACTAGAAGTGGATGCCAGTCATACCTGCGAGACACTTGGATGGCATCCGCCGGTATCGATGGATCAGGCACTTTCGGATGTGCTATAACTTTTATGTTTTAAAGGCAAAGCTGGGCTTCTTAATGGTTTTTTATGTGATAATAACAGTTTTAGTTTCTTATTTTCTCACCGGACGAATCCGCCGTTATGCCTATGCGAAGAATATGATTGATACCCCCAACGATCGCAGTTCTCACAGCTTACCTACACCTCGCGGGGGCGGGGCTGCAATCGTGCTTGTCGTGTTTGCGGGTTTAATTTTTTCCAAAATCGCCGGCTTTATGCCGGTTTCCTTTTTTGCGGCCTTGGGGGGAGCAGGGGCTCTGGTCGCCTTGATAGGGTGGCTCGACGACCGCCGTGATATACCGGCCGGTTTCAGGTTGGCGGGTCATTTCATCGCAGCCGGGTGGGCTCTTTTCTGGCTGGGAGGTTTGCCGTCGGTGGCCATCCTCGGTCGTACCGTGGATTTGGGGTGGGCCGGGCATATACTTGCTGTAATTCATCTGGTGTGGCTTCTGAATCTCTATAACTTCATGGACGGTATAGACGGTATAGCGGGAATTGAAGCGGTGACCGTTTGTTTCGGTGGAGTAATCATTTCAATAATCTCCGGCGCAGAAAGTGCTTTACTTATCGTTCCCGCACTTCTGGCTTCGGCTTCCACCGGGTTTTTGCTCTGGAATTTTCCGAAAGCCAGGGTATTCATGGGAGATGTCGGCAGCGGTTTTCTGGGAATTACGCTGGGCATTGTGTGTATCGAGGCTGGATGGGCGGCCCCGGAGTTGTTTTGGGGCTGGCTTATTTTAGCTGGCGCTTTCGTCGTCGATGCTACGGTGACGCTTTTGCGCCGGGCCGTAAGGGGAGAAAAAGTCTATGAGGCACACCGCAGCCATGCCTATCAACATGCTGCGCTAAGGTTTGGTGGACATGCCCAGGTGTCGCTGGCCTATGGAGCCGTCAACTTGTTTTGGCTGCTGCCGATGGCTATGGTAGTAACGAGCGGTTTGTTGGGGGGCCTTTTTGGATTGATTATCGCCTATGCACCGCTTACGGCGGCAGTGCTATGGTTAAACGCGGGGAATGACTAATGGAAGGGCGTTGCAATTCTATTGAGTATTGGCCTTTTAATATTTATACTAAAAAGTTATAGGAACGGAAAAAATTCAATGCCCATCTAATAATCCCCTTCATTTAAGGAATTGATAGGCTCCAGGAGAGAGTTGTACGGAATGACCCAAATTTTTAAAAGAAACTTCAAAAACCCCTACCTGTACGTGATGATAGCGGCCGATGCATTCATGGTGGCTGCAGCGCTTTTTTTTGCATTTTTGCTGCGGTATGATGCAAATTTGATCGGGAAAACGTCGCAGTTATTCATCCCCATGTTGCCGGTGTATATTGCGGTCAAACTGGTGGTTTTTTATTTTTTCGGCCTCTATCGCGGCATGTGGCGTTATACAGGGCTGAGAGACTTCAAGAACATCGTCGCTTCCGTGGCCCTTTCATCCCTCGTACTGACGGCATATCTGATGTTTGTTTATCGGTTCGAAGGTTTTTCTCGTTCGGTGATCGCCATCGATTTCGTGTTGACTTTTATTTTTGTAGGGGGAATTCGTTTGGGCGTCAGGGTTATGCTGAACCGGGACTCAGAAGGATTTTTCCAGGGATTGACCGGCAGGAATAGATATCCAGGCTTCAGAAAAATAATGGTTATAGGTGCTGGAAATGGCGGTGAAAAGGCAGTCCGGGACATGCTTGATAATCGCTCAATGAAAATGTACCCGGTCGGGTTCCTTGACGATGATCGAAAAAAGTGGGGTAAATCGATCCATGGTGTAAGGGTTTTGGGGGGTGTTCATTCCATCATGAAACACCTCGACCTGTTCGATGAGACGATGATTGCCATGCCGTCGGCTACCGGAGAGCAGATCCGGCGGGTTGTATCTCTCTGCTATGAATCAGGAAAGCGTTATTTGATCATGCCAGGGTTGGGGGAGGTTATGAACGGTGGTGGATTCTCTGTAAAGGCTGTTCGGAAAGTCCGCTATGAAGATTTGCTGGGGCGTGAGCTCATTCAGCTGGATACAGAGGTTCTTAAGTCTACATATCAAGGTAAGCGAGTGATGGTTACCGGTGCGGGGGGGTCCATCGGTAAAGAATTGATCCGGCAGGTGGCAGGCCAGCACCCTGGAGCGCTCGGGCTTGTTGATTTTTCGGAGTATAATTTATTCAGGGTTGAAATCACTACCAAGCAGCAGTTCGAGTTTATCCCCATAGATTCATATCTAATTGACATAAGAAGTGAAAGAAGTGCATGGCGTGCCATGAAGGAATTTAAGCCGGATGTGATCTTCCATGCCGCGGCGTTGAAGCATGTTCCGATGCAGGAGATGAACCCGTGGGAGGCGGTGCTGACGAATGTCCAGGGCACGCGGAACCTGATTCTGGCCGCCCGCGAAATTGCGCCGGAGCGATTTGTACTGGTTTCCTCGGACAAAGCGGTGCGGCCCTCGAGCGTGATGGGTGCTACCAAACGGGTGGCGGAAATGCTCGTGGAATGTGCGGGCGATGGTGCTGATTCACGTTTCGTGTCGGTCCGTTTTGGAAACGTGCTTGGAAGCTCCGGCTCGGTGATTCCACTTTTTATGGAACAGATAAAAAATCGACTGCCGATAACTGTCACTCATCCTGATATAACACGGTATTTTATGAGTGTTTCCGAGGCCGGCCAGCTTATACTGCAGGCGGGTGCCATGGGGGAAGGGGGCGAGATATTCATACTGGATATGGGCAAACCCGTTCGCATCGCGGACATGGCTCGTGATTTGATACGTCTGAATGGTTTCGAGCCGGACAAAGATGTTTCGATCCGCTTCATAGGCCTCAGGCCCGGAGAAAAACTCCATGAAGAATTGATTACCGAAGGGGAAGGGATCGTTTCGACCCGCCATGATAAAATCCGTGTGATCCGCGGGAGGCACTGCGATTTTACCTCGGTAAACGGGTATATCGATGAATTGATCAATACTGCTCATACATTCGATATAAGGCTCATCAAGCAAAAGTTGAAGGAAATCGTGCCGGAGTATACACCGAGCTAAAATCCATTTTATTAAATTGCAGCCTATCTTTGCGTTTTTTTAATAAATGGATGTTTTACGGAGGCGGCGGGGTGCTTAACCAGTGAGATGGATTATCAATCGTTATATCACGCTCGAAATAGTACCGACTTTTTTTACCGGTCTCCTGGTCGCGGTATTCATTATCATCGCCACCAGGACTCTTTCGCTGACCGAAATGGTGGTAAGCAAGGGTGCAAGGCTTTCAGATATGGCGTGGCTGGTTGCCTACCTGCTTCCGGACGTGATCGCCTTTGCGTTACCCGCAGTTGTACTCATGGCCGTTGTAACGGCTTTTCTGCGGCTGTCGGCGGACAGTGAAATAATCGCTCTAAAATCCTCAGGCGTCAGCCTCTACCAGATGCTGCCACCGGTCGTCCTATTTGCGGCGGCCGCTTCTTTTATGTCACTTTTTGTTTCCCTCGTTGCGGTTCCCTGGGGGAACACGTCGTTCAAAGACCTGGTTTTTCGAATAGCCGAGTCCCAGGCGAGCCTTGGGATCCAGGAAAGGGTTTTTTCGGAGCCTTTCGATGACATCGTATTTTACATAAATGATTTTTCCCGAGAGGATGGCTCTATGCGGGACGTTTTCGTCGCGGACAGGCGGGATCCGGAGACGGCGCATACTGTGATAGCCGACCGGGCATTCCTGGTTTCGCACACCCGGGAAAGAGTCATCAATGTGCATTTCAAATTCGGGACGATATTCATGGTGGACAGGAACGGGGGTTCCGCACGGTCTATCGATTTCGATACCTATGATATAAATATTGAACTCAAAGACATGATGGCGGCGTTGGACTCGCGGAAAAAATCGCCTAAGGAGATGACGGTCGGTGAATCGATCGAAGAGCTGCGCAACGGCCGCCCTGGGTCCGCGCATTACAATGCGGTAATGGTTAAATTGATGGAGAAATTTTCAATTTCTGCAGCTGTTTTCATCATGTGCATCATAGGAGTTCCGCTTGGTGCTCACCTGAAAGCGAGGGGGCGATCGGCCGGAATAGGGTCGAGCGAGCCAGCGGCGGAACCGGTGGAACTGTCAGCGGTCAAGGCCGCTCTCAGGGTAACGGACACCGCAAGCGACGACGAACTAAGCGCTCTAATCAGCGTAGCACGTCGAGTGGTGGAGCGTGACACCCGTCGGTCACTGATTACGCAGACGTGGCAACTCAAGCTGGATCAGTGGCCGGTATTCGGCATTCGGCTACCCATGCCACCGGTACAGAGCGTGTCGAGTATCACGTATGTCGATACTGATGGAAATACCCCGACGTGGTCCAGTGACGAGTACGACGTATTCACGGCCGATGAACCGGCGGTGGTGACACTGGCCTATCAGCAGACGTGGCCAACGCTACG
>JAWOBE010000095.1:0-29773 GCA_046498185.1 Desulfatiglandaceae bacterium
TCAGAAGGTGGTAAGGCTGCTTATGACATAGTGAGGCTCCGGCCGCGGCGGCAGCTCGTCCAGAGCTTTTTCGAGCGTTGAGTCTCTGTTGTATACGTCTTTCCGGAAATGAACCGTCATTGTTTCATCTACCCAGGCTGTCCAATACTTTATTTGGATCGCAACCGGAGTGGAAAGCACGACGGTCTTTGTTTTCCCCGCCGAAAGGGTTTCCTCGATCAGTTCGGGAGTCCAGCCAGATTGATTTTTCAACAGGAACACCGCCAGTTCGAACGGTTTTTCAACCCGGATGCAGCCTGAACTCAAAGACCTGTTGGTTCTTTTGAAAAGTGCGGTATTGTTAGTGTCATGAAGGTAAACATTGAATTTATTTGGAAACATGAACTTGATGCGTCCTAAAGCATTGTAAGGCCCGGGATCCTGTCGGAGTTTGTACGGGAAATTATTCGGTCCGAGATTTTCCCAGTCGACGAAGCGTGGGTCCACTTCCGGGGCATCTTCGTCCCATCCTCTGAAAACACGGATGTGTTCTCTTTCCAGGTAGCCGGGATCCTTTTTAACCTTTGGCAGTATATCTTTGACGGCTATAGTGAAGGGGACCGTCCAATAGGGGTTGAATACCAGGTAACGTATCCTGTCGCTGAATACGGGCGTGCGGCGATAGTGCCGACCGACCACCGCCTTCATGCTGATGACCGGGTATTCGTCTTCAACGACGGCCAGGCTGTAATCGGCTATGTTGACCCTGACATGCGGGTTTTCCAGTTTTCTGGGGAGCCATCTCCATCGCTCGAGATTGAGGCAGATCTGATTCACTCTTGAGTGTGACGAGACATTCATGGCCGCGAGAGTCTCCCTGCCCGCTATTCCGTCCACTTTCAGCCCGTGTCGCGTTTGGAATTTCTTGACTGCCCGCTCGATTTCCTCCCCGAATTCATCAACGGACCTGTCTTCCGAAACCAAGTCTCCGGTAATTTGGAGACGCCTGCGAAGAATACGCACTCGAAAGCCTCGATCGCCTTTTTTGAGTGCAGGCCCGGAGGGCACTGAATTCCATCCACCTCTGCGGGCAAGGGTTTTATATTTTTTAAACGCTTTGCGCAGCAGGTGATACCCCTCATGGGGCGGCCGAAGCGATGTCAGAACACCAAGGGAATCATTGGAAGCGAGAAAAGTATCGAGAATGCCGCCTATATCCCTCTCTTTCTTACTCGGCGGAAGCACCCATTCCGCATGAACTGTTTCAGGATTGACCCTCCCGCCGATCATGTGCGCGGCGTACATCATAAAGGCATCAGTAAGCAGCAAATCCAGATGGGCAAGTATCCCCGGATTTGCAGGACCTCTTTTTAGATGTTTTGCGATCAGCCGGTTAAGTTTTTCAAAGTGATAATCCCGGGACTGCAGTCCCTCGTCGTCGGCTTCGGAGAGCACGGAAATAAAAATTTCCGTGCTGGGCAGCAAAGCACCGGCGTTGGTCCATGCGGGTTTGAAATGACGGCGTTCATAGAAAGAGGGTATGAGGGCGGCCCCGCATAATATCTCGTCTCTGCAAACAAAAGAAGGCTTGTCGAGAGCATTTTCGATGGTTCTTCTAATAAAATCAGTCACGTCCGTTTCCATGCCCTTCCCACGGGCTGAAACAGTGAGGGGCGATGTGCTAAGCAAGGCCCAAATCAACAACGCGTTGATGACGAGCTTAAAGCGATCCATAACAATTTTCCTTGTTCCCCTCGGTGATGATCCGGAAATAAATGTGGATATCAAACTTGAGACCAATTACCTGTTTTTAATATATTATGTTATACTATTGACTAAATTTTGTATAGTGATTTTGGCTCTTGAAACTATAATTCGAAGCGGTAGATAGTAGACTGTGATATCAGATCAGTTTTCCGGCGGCCCAGTAGAGGACCATCCCCGTCAGCACGGCCCATAGCAGTGACTTCGTCTTTGCGGCCACCAGAAATGTCGGCACCGCGACGAGGAGTTTGGGGTTAATGGGGTCCAGATGCTGTGTGTGTACGGAAATCACGAGTTCGGGAAGCAGAAGCGCGCTCAGCACCGCCACCGGGATCAGCGAGAGCCAGTCCAAAAACCACTGGGGGAGAGTACGGCCGGAAAGCAGCCACAGAGGAAGCCACCGGGGTACATAGGTGACAGCCGCCATTCCGAAAAGCAGCAGGATGTATCGGGAATCGGTCATGTCTTCCGCTTTCGGTGAAGTGGACCGTTGATGCCGAGTATGACGGCTCCGGCCGTGGCGGCTGCGATCGATGCCGCGATGATATTCCAGTTGCCGGGAAGAACGAAGCTCAGCGCCACCGAGGCCGAACCGGCCGCGACACCAACCGCGACATGAAGCAGGCGGTTGACCTGGAGCACGATGAGGCCGATGAACATGGCGGCGAGCGTGTAATCCAGCCCAAAGGCTCCCGGTGCGATGAATTGGCCACCCAGACCTCCTGCAACGGTGCTCGCAACCCAGGCAAGATTGGACGCATGATTGACAACCAGCGCTCGGCCGGCGCCCCAGTTTCCGGTCAGGAAGCGGTGGTGGTTAACCGCGAAGCTTTCATCGGTTACTCCATATGCGAACAGCGCAAGATGCGAGGTCCGCCTTTCCCCCAAAAATACGCTCAGCGCGGAACTCATCAGCAGATGCCGGAGGTTGACCACGAATGTTGCAAGAATTATCGACGCGGGCCCGGCGCCGCTTCCTATCATCGATACTGCTATAAACTGGGCGCTGCCGGCGAAGACGAACAGGGACATTAAGCCTATTTCCAGTGGCGAGAGACCTATTTTCTGTGCGGACACACCGAACGCGAGCCCAATGGGAACATATGCTGCGCATATCGGCCACGCCGCTGAGAAGCCCTGAGCCATGCATGAATATAGTAAAGCGGTGCCGGTTTGATTGCCGGGCGCTGTATCCGAAGGGCCACTGTGTTTTTTTCTTTTTTCTTTTCGAACCATTTTTGGGTGCGCGTTCCCGTCTGTTCAGCGCAGGTATGCAATCGTTGCGCCCCATCCGGAGGGGCCGGGATCCAGATGGTATCTATCCACCATCGGATGCCGGTCGAGAACTGCATGAACGGTCCGGCGGAGCTCTCCCTTCCCCTTCCCATGAATCACCCGCACTTCGAAAATTCCTTTTTCACGGCAGGCCCGGATGTATTCCTCCACTACGTCAGCTGCATCCTGCGGCCGAAACGTGTGAAGGTCTATGCATCCGTCAATAGGGATTTCAATCGGCTCCATTTCTTCTGCCATTTATTAAAACCCCAGCGTTAGAATTTTACCTGCGGGACGGTCCGGGCCTCCGGCGGAGCCTCGAAGAATACCGCCTTTTCGAAACCGAAAATTCCGGCGATGATGTTCGTTGGAAAAGAACGTATCATCGTGTTGTAGGTACGGACCGCTTCATTGAACCGGCGCCTTTCCACCGCGATCCGGTTCTCGGTGCCGGCCAGTTCGTCCTGCAGCCTTATGAAGTTTTGGCTGGCCTTGAGATCCGGATACCTTTCTACGACCAGAAGAAGGCGGGAGAGGGCACTCGAAAGTTGGTTGTTGGCTTCTATTTTTTCCGGAATACTCCCGGCGCCGCCTACCTTCGCCCGGGCCTCGGTGACCTGCGTCAGGACTTCCCTTTCGTGAGCGGCATAACCTTTCACCGTTTCGACATAATTCGGGATCAGGTCGTAGCGGCGTTGAAGCTGGTTTTCGACCTGTGCCCATGCGCCCTGAACATTTTCGTCCATCGCCACGAGGTTGTTGTAAGTTCCCCTGATGAACATCAGGAACGAAAATGCCAGCAACAATAAAATGCCGACTGTAATGAGCAGTGCTTTAATTGTTCTACTCATTCGGTCCTCCAATGCTGTCTACAATACGTGAAAGGGTTTTTATCTGCTTTAAATATTGTTTAAAATAATCGATCGATTCTGCATTGGAAGGTTTCAACTTCCCATCCCTGATCCGAAGAAGGGTTTCGAAAAGTCCGCCGTCCAGCCCGAAACAGCGACATGTCACCGCCACGATTTCGGGTTTTTTCGCCGGGATTTCCTTGTTCTTCAGGTGGAGCAATCCTTCGAAAACCGCAATGAAAGCACCGAGGGATTCACCGATCAGCGCGCCCAAGGCTTTTGCCTTACCTTGGGTTTCTACGAATCTTTCCCGTAACAATAGAAGTTTTCCTTTGACTTCCCTCTCGCATTGAAGACGGATGTGCTCGTTTTCGAAGGCCAGTTTCGAAAGAACATCCTTTCCGTAAACCAGGATATGGCTGCGCTGCATGTCCAGGTATTCAATCGGGAAAACGTCCACCGAGCTGCACACATAGGCTTCGGTGACAAACACCGGGGTCGCGACATTGCGCGGATGCCATCGTGCGATGATGTCGAAGGCTTCATCCAACTTTTCGATTGCGTCGTCTTCGAGGACAATCATGAAATTTATGTCAGATTTGCCGGGCCGGTATTCCCCCCGCGCCGCGCTCCCGAAGCAGATTATACTTACCAGCCCGTCGCCGAAAACTCCTGTATAATCCGACACTATTCCGTCAAAAATCTCTTTCGGGTTCCTGGGTGCTTTCCGCATAGTTCCTCTCATAAGTTTTTCTGGTTGATCAAAAACTGCCTCCGGCTCCTCCTCCTCCACTCATTCCTCCGCCGAAGCCGCCAAAACCTCCACCGAAACCTCCAAAACCACCCCTCGATCCGAAGCCCCCGGAGCGCGGCCTCATGCCTCCCATGAGAAGCAGCGGGAGAAATAGACCTCCTCTCCCCCTACGGAACATGGCAAGCAGAAAGATTACGAAAAACAGAATGGGTGCCAGAGAAACTCCGCTTCCGGTTTTTTCCTCAGGTGCCTCGACCGGGGCCGCCTCTTCAAGGGAGACTCCCTCCTGTCTGGCAACGATGGCGGCCAGAGCTGCGGCGCCGTTTAAAAGACCTTCTCCAAACTTGTCCTGCTTCAAATAAGGCAGCATGTATTTGTCCCTTACCTCACCTGCGAGGCCGTCGGGAATGATACCTTCGACGCCGTAGCCGGTTTCTATCCGCATTTTTCGTTCTTTTATGGTTATAAAGATCAGGATTCCTTTGTCCTCGCCCTTTTTCCCTATGCCCCATGCCGAATAAAGCCGGTTTGCGAAGTCATTGTATTCTTCCCCCTCGATATCAGGCATGGTGACCACCACGAGCGCGACGCCTGTGGCCTGGAGCAGCTGCGTCGTCACTGCTTCGATCTTTCGGAGATTTTCAGGGGAAATGACATCGGCAAAGTCATTTACCAGCCCTATAGGCTCAGGAAATGGTTTTTGGGAACATGCTTCGTGTGGGAAGGTAGCTGAAATCAAAAATGTCGATAAGAAAAAGAGGCAAATTTTCAGCTTAAAATCCAGACTATTCATTATTTCTCCAAATCAGCTGATTTCCAATCAGGATTCAACGTTTTTACCAAAATCGCCGGTGAGAAAAGTGGCGGAACATTTCTCGTCGTTCAGTAGCTCCAGTATGACCTTTGCATGGCGGTCGGCTGCATGCCTGTGAGACAACAGCGCATTTCTTCCCAGTTCTCCCAGGTGTGACCGTTCTTCGGGATGCCGAAAAAAATGCAACACTTCACGGGTGAGATCCTCTGCCCCGGAAACAGTGAACCCGGCACCGGCTTCTTCGAGTAGCGCGCGGGCGTCGGGGAAGTCGTCCATGAAAGGTCCGTAGCAGACTACCTTGCCCCATGAAGCAGCCTCCAGTGGGTTTTGGCCGCCGAGCGGAACCAGGCTGGCGCCGCAGAAAACGATCGTTGCTGTGCTGTAGACGGCGAAAAGCTCTCCGAAAGTGTCCAGTATCAGGACCTGTGCGCTGCGCCTGCGCCCGGCACCGAGTTCGGTGCGCAACTGGCATGAAAAACCAGCGGAAACAGCCGTTGACAAGATGCCTTGGCTTCGTTGAATATGACGGGGAGCTATAATGAGCACAGTCTCCGGAAACGAACTGACAATCTGTTTGTAGGCATCGAAGATTTGCTCTTCTTCCCCGCTTCGGGTGCTTCCCGCTACGATTACCTTTGTGTTCTGATGCAGATCGAGGAGCCTGCGCACATTATTTTCCAGGCCAGGGTCCGCCATTCCTGCAAGCGCGTCATATTTTGCATTGCCGTTTACCTGAATTTTTCCAGGTTCCGCACCGACGGTGATAATTCGCTCCGCGTCCCGAGCGCCGATCATGCTGAACCTGTCTACGTGCGACAGGACGACTTTGAAAAACGGCCGGAACCGGGTGTATGCAGACAAGGAGCGGTGCGAGATGCGGCCGTTGACCAGTGCGATTGGAATCCCCAACCGCTTCGCCTGGAAAAACCAAACCGGCCAGATTTCGGTTTCGACAAATACTAATATATCCGGAAGAACCGCTTGGAGCGCCCGTTGAACGCAGCCTATGAAATCAACAGGAGCATAGATTATGCGGGTGTCGACCCCGGCTTTTTTCAGGGCAAGGTCACGGCCGTGAGGCGTTACCGTCGAAAGAACGAATGCGCACTGGGGTCTGATTTTTTTGACAGCCTTGATCAGAGAAAATGCGACATTGATTTCCCCCAGCGATGCCGCGTGGATCCATATGCGAGGTGCTCCTTGCGGGCGAACGTCCTTGGAATCTAAAATCCCGAGCCTTTCTTTCATGCCTTCCCTGTACCGGCCGGTCACCCCGGTATACACCATCGCCGCCGGCAGAAGCAGACAGAAAAGACCGCTGGAAAGAGCGGTGTAGGAAATTCGGGCTATATGCTTGAACAGGTCGGAGCCTTTCATATTCCAAAAACGTGGCATTCCTCATGGAATGCAGCTGCGAAAATATCATTCACGCCTTTACCCGTCAACCTCCTTTATTCTCCAATGATTGACCCCCATCCGTTTGAATGTCATCCTCGTTTTATGATCCGCTTGAACAATGCGACGGCCGGGACTCGGGGAGTAAGTATCGCCAGATTCCCGGCGATCACCAGCATTATTCCGCCGACAGCGCCGGCGCCCCACTGGTAGGATTCAAAAATGGTGGAAAAAGCGAGAGCTATCACGGGGGCCAAAAGGAGTACATAAGCCGCATACTCGGCGCCGATTCGGCCGATAAGCAGCATGTAGCAGCCGAAAGCGGCGACTGAACCCAAGAGCGACAGGTATAGCAGGGGGGCTAGATAACCAGGAGTCCAATCCATTCCCAGTGCACCACCGGATATAAAATGAATCGAGAGGGTCAGTAGCGACCCGTAAGCCATCCCATACGCGTTGGCCTGCGTAACAGGTATGCCGGCCCTGGCGTTCCTGGAGCCTATTACGTTGCCGACGGAACTCATGTAGGCACCCCCGAACGCAATTCCAAGCCCTATGAGCCCTTGGCTTTCACCGAAAGACGCAAGATCGTGCCTGAATAAAACCGCTATGCCGGCGAGTCCGGTCAATCCGCCGACAAGCGCCCTTGCCGCCACATGCTGCCCCATGAAAAGTCTCAAATTGACTATGTTCCAGAGCAGAATGGTCGAAAACACGACCGCGACGAGGCCGCTTGTCAGATAGGCCGTCGCGTAATAGCTCATAATATAGCCCAGGCCGAAGAGCGTCGAACCCTGCAGCGCTAGAAAAAGATGATCACGTCCGGAAAACTTGAGCTTCCGTCCTCTTACCGCGCAATAACAGAAAAGAACGGCGCTTGCCAGCAGGAAGCGGTAGCCTACCGAAAGAATCGGTGGCACCTGTGTCAACTGCAGTTTTATTCCGTACCAGGTGGAACCCCAGATAAGGGTGGCGGCTGAATAGAGGAAAAGAGTTAAACCCATCGAAGAAGAACCGGGAGGCCGGGAATAAAACCGTGGCTAAGGCCGTCCACTGACCCTTTCCCTTATAAATTTCACGATATCCCGGGTGTCTGTGCCGGGTCCGAAAATTTCGGCGATGCCGGCCTGTTTCATTAAAGGTACATCCGGCTTGGGGATTATTCCTCCGCCGATTACAAGGATGTCCCCGGCGCCCCGTTCTTTCAACAGTTCCATAACCTTGGGGAAAAGGTAGTCATGGGCGCCCGAGAGGCTGCTTAAAGCGATCACGTCCACATCCTCCTGGATCGCCGTTTCGACGATCTGCGCCGGGCTTTGCCTGAGCCCCGCGTAGATAACCTCCATACCCGCTTCCATGAGAGCGCTTGCCACGACTTTTATGCCCCTTTCATGGCCGTCTAAGCCGGGCTTTGCGGCCAGCACCCTGATTTTTCGTTTTTCTTTCATCACGGTAGATCTCCCGGTATAGAATCCTGCGTTCATCCAAGCATGCCGGATTGCTGAAATTCACCGAAAACCTTTCTCAGAACCCCGCAGATTTCCCCGAGCGTCCCGTAGGCTTTAACCGCATCATATATGTAAGGGACAAGGTTGTCCGAACCCCTCGCCGCACCTTCGAGGGCCTTGAGGGCTTTCTCCACGGCGGTTGTGTCTCGCCGGGCTTTCAATTTTTGCAGTCTTTCAATTTGCGCCGTCCGCATAGCCGGATCGACCCGCATCAATTCCATCGGAGGGTCTTCGTCCATCGTAAACTTGTTTACGCCTACTACTATCCGGGACTGCCGTTCCACTTCTTTCTGATAAGTCCAGGCCGCATTCTGTATCTCCTTTTGGATGTACCCGCGCTCGATTGCAGCCACCGACCCACCCATTTTGTCGATTTCTTCTATATAATCGGCGGCTTCTTCATAAATCCTGCGTGTCAGTGATTCCACGTAATAGGATCCCGCCATTGGATCGATCGTGTTGGTTACACCAAGTTCGTGCGCGATAACCTGCTGTGTTCTGAGTGCAATACGGACCGATTCTTCGGTTGGGAGACATAAGGCCTCGTCCATGGAGTTGGTATGAAGAGACTGTGTACCACCGAGCACAGCGGCCAGGGCCTGGAAGGCGACACGCATAATGTTGTTCTTGGGTTGCTGGGCGGTCAGCGAACAGCCGGCAGTCTGGGTATGGAACCGGATCATCATGCTTCTCGGCTCAACCGCTTTGAAACGGTTTTTCATGATCTCCGCCCAAAGTCGGCGTGCCGCCCTGAACTTGGCGACTTCCTCGAAGAAATCCTGGTGACAGCAAAAAAAGAAAGCCAGTCTGGGGCCGAATTCGTCCACATCGAGGCCTGCATCCAGCGCCGATTGTACATAAGAGATCGCATTTGAAAGCGTGAAAGCAACTTCCTGCACCGCCGTGCACCCGGCTTCCCTCATATGATAGCCGCTGATGCTGATGGTGTTCCACAGCGGCACCTTTTCCGAACAATAGGCGAAGGTGTCGGTGATGATCCTCATGGAGGGTTTCGGCGGAAATATGTAGGTGCCACGAGAGGAATACTCCTTCAGGATGTCGTTCTGTATGGTGCCGCGCAGCTTTTCGGGGGGCACTCCCTGCTTTTCGGCCATGGCTATATACATTGCGAGAAGTACGGCCGCCGGCGCGTTTATTGTCATCGATGCGCTGACTTTATCGAGTGGAATCTTTTTGAACAGGATCTCGATGTCTTCGAGGGAATCTATCGCGACTCCCACTTTTCCGACTTCCCCGATGGCAATTTCGTGGTCCGAATCATAGCCGATCTGGGTGGGCAGATCGAATGCCACCGAAAGCCCTGTCTGCCCCTGTTCGAGCAGGTAGCGGTAACGGCGGTTGGATTCCTCAGCCGATGCAAAACCTGCGTACTGGCGCATCGTCCAGAATCTCCCCCGGTACATGGTGGGCTGGACCCCCCGGGTATAAGGGTAGCGGCCCGGGAAGCCCAGCTCGGACTCATAATCCAGGTCTTCGGTGTCGAGAGGAGTATAGAGCCTGTTTACAGGAAGGCCGGAGAGAGTGACGAATTCCGGTTTCATTTCCTTCCGGGCCGGACCCTTTTCGTCAATTTCTTCGTTCCACCGCTGGTGCGCCTCCCGCAGTTTTTCGAGGTCCCTGTCTTGCGTCATGACTTTTACCTCCTGGCCTAAAGCGGGATATTACCGTGGCGCCGCAACGGGATGGCATCCCGCTTGTCTTTCAGCATCATCAGGGCTTTAATCAACTGGGGCCGGGTGTTTTCAGGAAAGATGATTTTGTCGATGTAGCCCAGCTCGGCGGCCTTGAACGGGCTCGCAAAACTGTTTCGATATTCCTCGACCAGTTTTGCGCGGGTGGCCTCAGGATCGTCGGACTCGGCTATCTGTTTTCTGAAAATGATGTTGACCGCGCCTTCAGGACCCATTACCGCGATTTCGGCCGTGGGGTATGCGTAATTGATATCCCCGCCGTGATGTTTGCTTGACATCACGTCATAAGCGCCACCGTAAGCCTTGCGGGTGACGATTGAGATCTTCGGAACCGTTGCTTCGCAGTATGCGTAAATTATCTTGGCCCCGTGCTTGATGATTCCCCTGAATTCCTGCCCCACGCCTGGAAGGAATCCGGGAACATCGACGAAAGTCACCAGCGGAATGTTGAAAGAATCGCAAGTCCGGACGAACCTGGCGCATTTTATGGAAGCATCAATATCAAGGCAGCCGGCAAGCGCTTTTGGCTGGTTCCCGACTATGCCCACTACAAAGCCGTTAAGGCGTCCGAAACCGACGATCATGTTGGTCGCATAGTGACGCTGCACCTCGAAAAAATGCCTTCCGTCAAGCACGCATTCTATGATTTGTTTCATGTCGTAGGGCTTTCGCGGATTTGTAGGAACCATCTGGTTCAGCTCTTTGTCGATGCGCATCGGATCATCCGTGCATTCGACGCATGGGGGCTTCTCACGGTAGTTTTGGGGAAGATATGAAAGCAGCTGTTTTACGCGGTCGAGAGCTTCTTTGTCCGAATCCTCGGCAAAATGGGCAACTCCGCTCTTCGTGTTGTGGGTCAGGGCGCCGCCGAGCTGCTCGGGGGTCACCTGCTCGCCGGTTACCGCGCGGATCACTTCGGGGCCGGTTATAAACATATTGCTGGTTTTTTTGACCATGATCACGAAGTCCGTCAAGGCCGGGGAATAAACCGCACCGCCGGCGCAGGGCCCCATAATCACCGATATCTGCGGAACGACGCCGGATGCATGTACATTACGTTTGAAGATCTCGCCGTAGCTGCCCAGGCTGACGACCCCCTCCTGGATGCGCGCACCTCCGGAATCGTTCAGCCCTATTACCGGCGCTCCGTTTTTGATCGCAAGATCCATGATCTTGCAAACTTTTTCACCAAAAGGACCGCTCAGGGAGCCGCCCAGAACCGTGAAGTCCTGGGAAAAAACGAACACCTTCCGGCCGTCGATCGTCCCGTAGCCGGTGACGACGCCGTCCCCGGGAATCTTGTTCTTTTCCATCCCAAAATCATAACACCGGTGCACGACGAATTTATCGATTTCTTCAAAACTGCCTTCGTCGAGCAGATAGTCAAGCCGCTCCCTGGCGGTCATTTTTCCCTTTGCATGCTGCTTTTCTATCCGTTTGGCGCCTCCGCCGACTTCGGCTTCGCGGTTTCTGCGATCGAGTTCGGCTATTTTGTCTTCTATATTCATCTAATTCTCCCCGGACTGCCCACCGCCGGCGACGGGCAGTCCGGCATCCCGGTAGGCCTTCACGAAAGTTCCACCAGCACGCCGTCAGCTTCGACCGCGTCTCCTTCCCTACACGCGATCTCCGCTACTGTTCCGGATTCGGATGCGACAACGGGAATCTCCATTTTCATCGCTTCGATGACGACAACCTCATCACCTTCGGAGACCTGGTCTCCCACCTTTACACGGACATCAATAACTTTACCAGCCATTGGAGCAATGATTTCACCCACGGTTTTAACCTCCATTTCTGTTAAGTTAGGTCCAAAAAAATATGCCTGCCAACAATCCCGATTTAGAACCGGCCGTAAAAACGGCCGTTCTCAAATTAAAAGATTTATATCGCTTCATTCCTGTTTTATGTCAAGGATTATATACGATCATTTTGTAGGCGCCTTGACATAATGCAATATATTAACTAATCTTGAGTCATATGATATGCAGAATGATAAACGCTTGTAATGAATAATATTTATCGATTTTTTTGGTAGAATAAAGGTGAAATATAATCAGAGGGTGTTATGACTGTTTATAAATGGGTTGGCGTCACGCGCAAAGGAAAAACTGTGAAAGGGCAAGTGGAGGCTCAAGATGAGCGTTTTGCCAGGGCGCAGCTTAAACGCCGGAACGTTACGGTAAAGAAAATCAAGGCCAAGCCGAAGGATATATTTGAAAATATATCATTTTTTAAACCTAAAGTTACCAAGAAAGATGTCGTTGTTTTCACCCGCCAGTTTTCGACGATGATCGACGCGGGTCTGCCGCTGGTGCAGGGACTTCGTATCCTGGCAGAGCAGCATGAGAAGAAAACTTTTAAAGAAATACTCAGGAGGATCGTGCGAGATGTGGCGGGCGGTTCAAGTCTGGCGGATGCCCTGAAAAAACATCCAGCCCAGTTTGATGAGCTGATCGTAAACCTGGTGGCTGCGGGGGAGATGGGCGGGATCCTGGATACGATCCTTCAGCGGGTTGCAGCATACATAGAGAAGGCGGAAAAGCTTAAGAGCCGGATAAAGGGTGCGATGACCTACCCGATCGTTGTCATTGCGGTGGCGATTATTGTTATCTCTATAATAATGATTTTCGTGATCCCCGTTTTCCAGGAAATGTTCGCAGATTTAGGCTCGGCACTTCCTGCACCGACACAGCTCGTGGTAAATATCAGCAATTTTACAAAAGATAATGTTTTCTATATGATAGGTATTATCATCGCCTTTTGTTTTCTATTCAGAAAATACCGGAATACAAAAAGAGGTAGAAGACAAACCGATGCGATTTCTTTGAAATTACCGATTTTCGGTTCCCTTCTTAAAAAAGTCGCGGTTGCTCGCTTCACCCGGACATTGAGTACCATGCTCAGCAGCGGCGTCACAATCCTCGACGCCATGGAAATCGTCGCAAGAACATCCGGAAATGTGATTTTTGAGGAGGTGATCCTGGAGGCCAGGAGCGGCATTGCGGAGGGACAGACGATTGCGGAGCCTTTATCGGAGAGTGAAATTTTCCCCAGTATGGTCGTTCAGATGATTGCCGTTGGAGAAGCGACGGGGGCCCTTGATGCAATGCTTGGAAAAATCGCTGACTTTTATGATGCGGAGGTGGATACGGCCGTTGATGCATTAACTTCGATGCTGGAGCCGCTTCTGATGGTGTTTTTAGGTGGGGTCATCGGGGGCTTGGTGATCGCTATGTATCTGCCTATATTTCAGATGGCGGGCGCAATGGGTTAGACGTCGGAGTATGTCCGGAGCCGCTAAAGAATTCCAAAACACAAGCTCATCGGAAGAAGGTTGTTCGACTTGTTGCGCAGAAACAAAAAGACAGGTGGTCTTGATTTTCGGTTCGAACGACCTATACTGTGGCACAATGAACGGATCCGACGACACACCGATTTTTGAGCAGGCCTGGTTTTCCGGCATTCAACGCCCAGGCCGTTATATCGGCGGCGAGGTGAACGCCGTGCGCAAGGATCCGGAAAACATCGATGTAACCATGGCACTCGCGTTTCCGGACGTTTATGAAATCGGTATGTCCCACCTCGGGTTAAAAATCCTCTACGAGATTCTGAACGGGTACGAGTGGCTGGCCGCCGAAAGGGTTTTCTGCCCTTGGACGGATATGGAAAGGGAGCTTTCGGCCCGTTCTATCCGCCTTGCCGGTCTTGAAACCGGTCGTCCGCTCTCCCGGTTCGATATTGTGGGTTTCAGCTTGCAGCATGAACTTTGTTTCACGAACGTGCTGACGATGCTGGAGCTGGGGGGGATAGGGCTGGAAGCGGTCGAGCGGGAGGATCGTTGGCCATTAGTGCTTGCCGGTGGGCCCGCCTGTTTCAATCCTGAACCGGTTGCCGGCCTTTTCGATGCGTTTGTAATAGGCGACGGAGAAGAGGTCAGCGTAGAGATATGCCGCATCGTCCGGGAAGCGGGTGGGCGTGGCGCGAGGGAAAAGGCCGAAGTAATCAAAAAGTTACGTGGAATTTCAGGAGTTTATATCCCTTCAGATTTCTCGGTGCGCTATTTTCCGGCTGGACCCGTTTCAGAAATCAGTTCGCGCGGCGGGTCTCCGGCTGTGATTCGAAAGGCGATAGTACCTGATTTGAACCGTCAACCTTACCCGGTCCGACAGGTGGTTCCACATACCGAGCTTGTGCACGACAGGATCTCCGTTGAAATTTCCCGCGGATGC
Source organism: Desulfatiglandaceae bacterium (assembly GCA_046498185.1). Lineage (GTDB taxonomy): Bacteria > Desulfobacterota > DSM-4660 > Desulfatiglandales > Desulfatiglandaceae > CAYXDR01. Next base: position 14,285 of record JAWOBE010000095.1, read on the forward strand.
ACAAGGGGATGCCGGTTCTGCCAGGCCGGGATGATTTATCGGCCCGTCAGGGAACGGGACCCGACTGCAATCCTTTCATACGCCGAAAATGTCTTGCGTTCAACCGGATACGACGAGCTGTCTTTGCTTTCGTTAAGCGCCGGAGACCACACTTGTATAGAACAGATTCTGACCAGCTTGATGGATCGATACAGTTCGGAGAATATCGCAGTCAGCCTCCCGTCGCTCAGGATGGACAGCGTTGGTCGGGCATTGATGGAACAAATCAAACGGGTCCGCAAAACCGGCTTTACCATGGCTCCCGAAGCTGGAAGCGAGAGACTCCGCCGGGTTATAAACAAGGGGCTGAGCGAGGAAGAAATACTCGAAACCGCAAGAACCGTTTACCAGGCTGGGTGGAACCTTATAAAACTATATTTCATGGTCGGACTTCCGCTGGAACGAGAAGAGGACATCGCTGAAATTTCAAGGCTTTCGAGGCGTATACTGGCACAGGGGCCGAAGGGGGGAAGGCGTAACACCCTAAATGTCAGCGTCGCAGGTTTTGTTCCGAAGGCTCATACGCCGTTCATGTGGCGCCCTCAGCTTTCCATAGCTGAAACCACCGACCGCCTTATGCGGATCAGGGAGGATCTGCGGGGCCGAGGTGTCAAGGTGAAATGGAACCAGCCGGAAATAAGCTGGCTGGAGGGCATTTTTTCACGCGGGGACCGCCGCTTGCTTCCAGCGGTAATTGAAGCATGGCGTTTGGGGGCGCGTTTCGACGCCTGGAGCGAAAAGCTGAAACTCGATGTGTGGAGGGAAGCTTTCGATAAAACGGGCATAGATCCTGATATTTATCTTTATAGGGAACGCTCTCCTGATGAGATTTTTCCTTGGGATCACATCGATTCCGGCGTAACCAAAGATTATTTGAGGCAGGAATGGATTCGAGCGCAGGCGGAGCAGCCCACCCCCGACTGCAGGAAAATTTGCCTGAAATGCGGCGTTTGCGACGGCCGGGAAATCCGGCCGGTGGAGGTAACGAATTGGGAATTACCCGCACCGGAGATTGATAAGAACGAGTGCTCATCTGAAACCGTCTACCGCGTTACATATACCAAGTTGGACGAGGCCAGGCACTTGGGGCATCTTGAACTTGTAAAGGCGTTTTTGCGTGCATTTCGGAGGGCCGGGCTTCCGCTGGTGCATTCCGGCGGGTTTCATCCCAAGCCCAGGATTTCTTTTGCGGGCGCGCTTCCGGTCGGCACAGAGAGCCTTCATGAAACGGCGGTGATACGGGCTGCAGGGTCACCTTCTCCGGATGCCGTCAGGGAAAAACTTAACCGCCGGCTGCCTGTCGGGTTGGCCGTCACGTTGATTGAGCCTGTGCGCGCTGGTTCGAAGAGCCTTCGTATAGAAGAAAGCCGTTACCGAGTCACCGTGCCGGGAAAGGTGCTGAAAAAAGAAGCGGCAGCAAAGTTTATGCAGTCGGACCATTTTCATGTTGTAAAAATCGACAAAAAAGGGCAACATAAAGTCGATATTCGGGCGATCGTGAAAATGATGGAGTTGATTTCATCATGTGAAGTCGACCTAAAGATCGCCCACAATGCCGGCCCCATGTTCAAGCCCGCCGAAATAGTCGCTCGGGTCTTCGATTTAAGTCGTTCGTCCACAGAAGGCCTTAGGGTGCTTAAAACCGGCCAGACTTTGAAATAGCAAGAAATACGGCGGGCCTGATCGACCGATCCACAACAACGGGGAGGAACCCCGGTATGGCCGTCGAACTCATCACACATGTGCGTCCTTACGAAACCAGGGTGGCCTTGGTGGAGAAAGGAGCGGTGACTGAACTTCACACCGAAAGAAACTCCGGCCAGCAGCTTCTGCGCAATATATACCGCGGCCGTGTCGTGAAGGTATTGCCTGGAATGCAGGCGGCCTTCGTGGATATCGGCCTTGATCGAACCGCTTTCCTTTATGTTTCCGACGTAAACCGCGATTACCGCTCTTGGCGGCGCAACGGGGCGGAGGGCCAGGACAACGAAGAAAATGTCGGTGAAGATCATTATCCCGGTCGGCCTTTCTGTCGTTGCCCAACCTGTCGGATAGATGAAATCCTGCATGAAGGGCAGGATATAATGGTTCAGATTTCCAGAGAGCCTTTAGGCAAGAAAGGTGCACGAATAACCTCACATGTGTCACTTCCGGGGCGCCACCTTGTGTTGTTGCCCACCGTAGATCATATCGGCGTTTCCAGAAGAATTGAATCCAGCGGCGAGAAGGAACGGCTTAAAGCGCTTATGGAGGAGGTGAGGGCTTCGAAGATGGGTTTTATAATTCGAACCGTCAGCGAAGGTACTTCCAGGGAAAAACTCAAGGCCGAGGCTGATTTTCTCGAGAAACTGTGGTTCAACATCCAGCGCAAGATGGAAAAGCTCACCCGGCCTGGACTACTTTACGAGGATCTGAGCATATCGCTTCGGGTGGTTAGGGATCTTTTCACACGCGAGGTTGACAGGCTTATTATCGATTCCCCCGAGCAGTATGACAGGATCATGGAGTTCATAGACATGTTTGCTCCGCGTCTCAGGTATTCGGTTGAACTCTATGAGGGGGCTGAGCCGATATTCGATGCCTTCGGGATAGAGGTGGAGATAAGCAGGGCACTGAACAAAAAGGTATGGCTGAAATCCGGCGGTTACATCGTTATAGATCATACAGAGGCGTTGACCGTGGTTGATGTAAACACCGGCAGTTATGTAGGAGCCCGCAACCTGGAGGAAACGATACTCAAAACAAATCTTGAGGCGGTCAAGGAAATAGCGTACCAGCTTAAGCTGAGAAACATAGGTGGTCTTGTAGTGATCGACGTGATCGATATGGAGAAAAAAACGAACAGGGAAAAAGTGTTTTTTGCCCTCAAGGAGGCATTGAGTGGAGACAAAGCCGCATGCAATGTACTTCCCATGTCAGAACTTGGTTTGATAGAGATGACCCGCAAGCGGACTTCGGCCAACCTGCATGCTTTTTTGACCGAGCCCTGCCTTTACTGCGAAGGAAGAGGAAGCCTGAAGTCGAGAAGAACGGTCTGCTATGAAATTTTCCGGGAATTGGAGCGGGAATGCGCAACGCTCGGCCCCGGTGGGCAGGCCTTAATCCAGGTACACCCCGCGGTCGAAGCCGTTCTTATGGAAGAGGAACAGGAATCGATCGTGGATCTGGAAAGGAGAATAAAAAGAAGGGTGGTCATCGAAACGAGCGACGATGTTCACATCGAGAATTACCAGATAAGGTTTTGATTCTTAAATCACTTTTCCCTAGGGGCATCCTTGATTTTCCCGAGGCCTTCTTCTATTTCCGCCTTTGAAAAGGTTTTTTGACATTTTGTGCACTGGTAAAATTCTTCTTTGATCCTGTCGTAAATAAGCTGGTCGGAAAAATTAACGCGATGAAACCGGAGGCTGAAGGTATATACGAGCTTAAAATGCCTGTTCCCGCATTCGTCGCATTCGAAATAGTCACGAATAGATTCCATGTTCCTGGCACCCCTGAAAATGCGGCCAACAGCCCCTGGTGTCGTTCAGGCGTCCCCGGGACTATAAAACCATCGGAATATTGGTAAAGACCAACAGTTGATCGAAATGGAGCCACCGCGCGGAATCGAACCGCGGACATCCTCATTACGAGTGAGGTGCTCTGCCGGCTGAGCTACGGTGGCTCAAAAACCGAATTGACTATAGACATTTTTTGCTCGTGTGTCCATACTTTTTAACCCCTTCGCCAATGAAAATCCCCCGCATCGACCCCCCCGCCACAGCCTTTATTCTTTCTGATGTAAATCGTTGTCAGTGAAGCGCAAGCGAAGCGGTTGTCGTTGTCGTAATCGATATTACATCGGCGTCGGGGTCGGTATCGGCTGTTTTTGAGGTAGTGCCTTTCGGATTCCGGCCGCACCAGGGGTTTCGCTGCGGAAGCTTCATATTTCGTAGTTCTCCCCGAGGGAGACTCGCCCCATCCTGTGGGAGCGGTTTTCAACGGCGATCATGAAAGCGGCACCGAGAAGGATTTAAACGCAAGCTTTGGCTCTTCCACCGAAGCCTCCCGCACGAGGTTCCTTCTCCCCGATGAATCTCCCGCATCGAACCCCCCGCCACAGCCTTTATTCGTGTTGAGATACATCGTTGTCAGCGGAGCGGTTGTCGTTGTCGTAATCGTAATCGATCTCCCCTATGTGTCGGTATCGGCTTTTGGAGTGTCGAAACGATGTTTTGACCTGGCCCGCACGGCCGGTGTAAGTGTTGGTGGCGCCTGCGGCGCGGGATTTAAAATTTTAGACAGGATTGACAGGATGTTGGCATCTCGCGAAGTCTCCAAGGCGCAGAGAACAGAAAGAAAAGAAGGATAAGGAAACTCATGGGTGACCTGTGGTGAACCACCGGTGCCCTCGAAGCGAGGGTTCACCGATGAGAAGCTTTATCTTGCATATAGCTTGTAGGTCGGGTTTCCATACCCGACACCTTTTGTATGAGCGATCTGCAGCTCGCGATATGCGTTGTCTTTTTTATGTTCTGTGGGAGCGGTTTTCAACCGCGATAAAGGGATGGGCACCGGCGGGGATTGAGGCGCAAGCATTGGCTTTTTTACTGGAGCCTCTCGCATGAAGCCCCTTCTCTTCGATGAATCTCCCGCATCGAAACCCCCGTCGCTGCCTTTATTCTTTTTGAGGTGAGGTCCTTGTCAGCGAAGCGGTTGTCGTTGTCGTAATCGTAATCGGGAGATTTCAATATGAAGAATCGGTATCGGCTGTTTTTCATGTCGTGCTTTTGGATTCCGAATTGCTAAGGGCTAATCGCTAACGGCTAAGAGCTGATATGACTTCCATTTCCCTGGCGAGGGAACGTTGAAAGCTCATCTTTATATAGCGGGGTGCTGGTTATGAAGCGGATCTGCCTTATATTGATCGTGTGTGCGGTGCTTTTCGTTTCTGCAGGATGTTCCGACAAGGCTGCGGAACTTTACGAGACGGCCAGGTTCGAGGAGTTGCAGCGAAACGAAGAACATGCGCGCGAATTGTACCGCAAGATCCTCGATTCCCATCCGGGTAGTGATTATGCGCCGAAGGCCAGGGAGAGGCTTGCGGAATTGAATTCCAGGCGGCCGGGTGGGGAAGAACAACTGGAAACCAGGTAAATGCAGGAGCTTTTCATGAAATATATCGACAGGCGGGATTTCATAAAGATTTCGTCCCGGTGGGCGGCCCTTGCATCGGCCGGAGCCGCGGTTCCGGGTATTTTAACGCATGCCATGGCCGAGGAGGCACCGGAAATTATCGTTGCGAAGGGAAACCCTCCCGGGGCGGCAACGCGTGCAGCGGTTGACGCACTCGGAGGCATGGGTCGATTCGTCGATCGAGGCGCCAGGGTGGTGATCAAGCCAAACATGAGCTTCGCTAAAGGGCCGGAGGAAGCTGCGAACACCCATCCGGACGTGGTGCGGGAGTTGGCTCTCATGTGCCGGGAAGCGGGCGCATCATCGGTGCTGGTTCTGGACAATCCGCTCCAGAGGGTGGAGATGTGTCTGGAGAGGTCTCAGCTGAAGGAAGCATGTGAAAATATTGCGGGCACCGGGGTGGAGGCCGCGAATCGCAAGCGGGACTTCCAGGAAGTTCCGGTTCCGCTCGGAAAGTCTTTAAAATCCACCATGATTATGAAAAAGGTTCTCCAAGCCGATGTATTGATCGCGGCGCCGGTCGCCAAATCGCACAGCGCGACCGGGGTGAGCCTTTCGATGAAAGGCATGATGGGCTTGATATACAACAGGCGGGAATTTCATACCAGCATGGATCTGAATGAAGCGATCGTGGATTTGTGTACGGTTCTCAAACCTGACCTGACCGTGGTGGATGCCTCCAGGATACTTTCGGACGGCGGGCCCGGAGGGCCGGGAAAAGTAATAAGGCTTGATACCGTTATTGCATCGACAGATATGGTTGCAGCCGATGCCATGGCTGTCGAGCGGGGGACATGGTATGGCCGCAGGTTCAAGGGCAGACAGGTTGCTCATTTACGCATGGCTCATGAACGCGGTCTCGGGAACCTGGAATTTGCCGGCCGATTGGTCAAAGAGGTGGCCGTGTGATCCGTTTCCAGCGTGTTGTGCAGGGATTTTCGCTGGCCCTGTTTGTCTTTCTTTTATGGAAAGCATCCTATCCTTTGCCTGGCTGGATCGGTGTCGATCTTTTCCTTCGGCTGGATCCCCTGATATCCCTTGGTACGATGTCCGCGGCAAGAACCTTTATCCCGGCTCTGGTCTGGGGGCTTGTGGTGCTGGGGCTCACGGCTGTTCTGGGGAGGTTTTTCTGCGGTTTCCTCTGCCCCTTAGGGGTCACGGTGGATATTGCGGACAGGATCACCACCCGGTGGCGCCTGAATCGTGCTTCCGGGGGCGGAGCCAGCTTAGCCGGCCGCAGGTGGAAATATCTTCTCCTTGCCTTCACCGGAGGGACGGCTCTTGTTGGCGTTTCCTCTGTGTTTCTTTTCTCTCCGGTCTCTATTGCGACCAGATTTTTCGGCTTCGTGCTTTTTCCGTTGGCATACGGTGGCGCAGATGCGGCCGGGCGCCTGCTGGAAGATACAGTTTTGCTCCTCGGGGCCGGAGATTTCAGTTTGCCGGAAGTCCGTATACCGGTTTTTGCGACCAACCTGTTCGTTGCTGTTATGGTTGCAGCGATATTGCTCGGCGGGGTGCGCCGTAGAAGGTTCTGGTGCAGCACGTTATGCCCCGCCGGAGCCGCCTTCGCGCTGGTCGGCTTCCGGCCGCTTTTTCGCAGGCGGGTGTCGGAAGCCTGCACCGGGTGCGGGAAATGCGAAAGCGTATGCCCCACGGGCGCCATAGCAGATGATTTCGTGACCACGTCCCATTCAGAGTGCATCCTTTGCCTTGAATGCCTCGATATATGTCCCGTGCAGGCGATCGATTTCAAATTTTCGCTGCGAGGAGCTGAACCGGCCCCCGGGGTGGATGTTACCCGTAGAGCGCTTCTGGGTTCGGGCGCAGCCGGGCTTTTCACAGCGGCGCTTGTGGCGGCGTCCCCGGGATATCTCCATGGAAAACTGGAACCGCGCCCATCGCGTCCCTCGAGCTTGATCCGGCCGCCGGGCGCGCTGCCGGAGCCTGAATTCCAGGCAAGATGTGTCCGTTGCGGGGAATGCATGAAAGCGTGCCTGACGAACACGCTACAGCCGGTCTGGCTGAAGTCCGGGCTGTCAGGCCTGTGGACACCCGCGGTCACCGCCCGCCTCGCCGGGTGCGATCAGAACTGCAACATCTGCGGCCTTGTGTGCCCCTCCGGCGCAATCAGGCCGCTTGAGCCGGAAGAGAAGCTTTTCGCGAAGATAGGCACGGCCCGTATCATTACCTCCAGGTGCATCGCCTGGGAACACGACAGGCAATGCTTGATCTGCGACGAGATATGCCCTTACAATGCGATTTCTTCCAGGTTCGTGGAGGGCCGGCCCGTTACGGTGCCTGTGGTGAACGAGGATCGGTGCAACGGCTGCGGCTATTGCGAGCAGAAGTGTCCGGTGGAGGGCGAATCGGCGATCGTGGTCGAATCGCATGGGGAACTTCGGCTCGCAGAGGGCTCATACCGGGAGCGGGCGGAGCGGCAGGGACTTGTTTTTCATGCGGAAGCAGGCCGCGAGGATACGATCCTTTCCCCGGAGGGCCCGCATAAGGATCAAGGCGGTCTTCCTCCAGGGTTTATAACCGATTGAGGCGGGCTTGCATCGGCTGTTTATTTTTGTTGTTTTTTGATCGGAGATAGCGATGGATGATTATACCAAGGTGACTCTGCTGGATAACGAGTTCGAGGCTCAGCTCTTAGGTTCCGTCCTCACAGAAAGGGGCGTACCTCATCTGCTTCGATCGTATCACGACACGGCATTCGATGGGCTTTTCCAGGTCCAGAAGGGCTGGGGGCATGTAAGCGCCCCGCCCGCCTACCACAAAGAGATTCTGGAGATAGTGGATGATATCAGAAACGGCTGATTTCTGCAGCGGAGGAATGCCGCCTTGCATCCGGTGAACCTGTTCGATTCGATCCCGGAGAAGCTGCCCGAGGAGCTTGCGGAAGTTTTGGCTCGGGGCAACGGTGTACGGATGGAAAGGATTATCTCCCGGGGTCACTCGAGCCCGGAAGGGTTCTGGTATGATCAGGGGAACTGGGAATGGGTGATGGTCGTGAGGGGTGCGGCCGGGGTTTTGTTTGAAGGGGATGCGGAAGCGGTTCGACTCGGTCCCGGCGATTATCTGACCATCCCGCCTCACCGTAAACACCGGGTGGAATGGACGGATCCGGGGTGCTATACGGTTTGGCTTGCGGTTCACTGGGCGGAATGACGCAGAAAAAAATGGTATGAGCTTTCGGAAAAAAATTTTGAAATGGTCATCGAAAGGGATCGGCGCGCGGCTGTTAGCGGTTTTCCTTTTCGTTACGACGATCTTCTTTTGGTTTTCAGCCTCCGCCTCGCAGGCTTGGGCTGAAAGGCTCGTGGTGCTTCACACCAACGACCACCACGGGCATCCCGTCGCTTTCCCGTTTGGAGGGGAGCCCGCCGCCGGAGGACTTCCGGCCCGGGCGACCCTGGTCGAAAAAATCAGGGCGGCAAACGAAAATGTCCTGGTGCTGGATGCTGGCGATATCAATACCGGCAGACCGGAATCCAATCTGTTCGACGCACGGCCTGATATCATCGGGTATAATTTCATCGGTTACGACGCGATGGCGATCGGTAATCATGATTTCGACCACGGGAAGCGGGCGCTGGCGGAGCAGATGGTACTGGCCCGGTTTCCGTTTCTTTCGGCAAATATACGCACCGCATCCGGCAAGCTCCTTGCCCGGCCTTACATCATAAAAAGTTTCAACGGGTTCAAGGTGGCTGTATTCGGTCTTACCACCGTCAAAACAGCCTTTATAACATATCCTGAGCATATAGCAGGTCTCCATTTCGAAGACGAGGTGGAAACGGCGCGGAAGCTGGTCCCCCGGCTCAGGAAACAGGCGGATGTGGTGATCGCCTTGGTGCACTTGGGCATTTATGACACTGCGGGGAGGGGATCTCTCAGGCTTGCCAGGGAAGTCCCCGGAATCGATCTCGTGGTTGACGGGCATAGTCACACGAAGCTCGACAAGGCGGTCCGGGTGAAAAACCGTGTTTCCGGGGAGATTGTATCTGTGGTACAGGCCTGGAAGTGGGGTCTTGTGGTCGGAAGAGTGGATATGGATGTTTCCGGAGATAGCGCCTTGGTAATCGGTTTCGAAGCACTCCCGATAAATTCTCCGCCGGGCAAGGGTGGTTCCCGTGCTGGCAGGATCGAAGAAAACCCGGATCTGTCCGCGGCCCTCGAACCTTTTCTACGAAAAACCGATGAAATGCTTTCCGAGCCCATAACCTGGGTGACGGCTGAAATAACCCACCATAAAACCCGAACAAGAGGAACTCCACTCGGGAGGCTTGTGGCTGACGCCATGATGTGGTCCGCCCGCGCGCTGCAACCGGATTTCGCGGTGCAGAATTCAGGGGGCATCAGGGACGACATCCCGCGTGGGACGCTCACCGCTAAAACAATCCACCAGGTGTTGCCTTTCGACAATACCGTGGTGGTGGTTGAGCTGGACGGAAAAGCCATGGGTCGGCTGCTCGAGCACATGGCCGTCGGCGCCGCGCGGAAGGGAAAGGGCTTCCCCCAGGTTTCAAGCGGGCTTGCGATGAGGGTTGAAGCGGGATCGGGGCGCATACGAAAAGTGCTTATCGGTGGCAAACCGCTGGACCCGGACGGAACGTACCGCGTGGCGACCAATTCCTACCTTGCCGCCGGCGGGGATGGATATCGTGCGCTCACGCATTCAGGATATATCCATGACACGTCCATTTGCCAGCGGGACGCTTTGATAGAATACGTCCGTCGCCTGGGTACTCGACTTTCTCCGCCTGAGGTAAAGCCCGGCATCATCGTTGTTCGATGAATCACTTCCCCTGAAACACCGGTTTGCTTTTGCCCACGCTTTTGAGCCCTGTCAGTGCATCCGCGGTGGAAAATATTTCGGAGAGGTGTTTCAATTCCAGCCCGGTCGCTTCCGCGAGAGGAAGATGGTATCCCTCGTCAATGATTTGGTCTGCCATCTTAAGCGCCAGCGGGGCCTTGGATGAAATTATTTTGGCGGTTTTGGCTTCAAAAGCGTCCGAACTCGAAGCATATCCGCCGGACAGCCATGCAGGTATATGTTCGTCACTGAATTTGTCGGCGATTGCGGCCCATTTTTCGGAAAGCCCTCCGATAAGCCGTCCTTTTTGCCGTTTGATGCAGTCTTCCATCACGAGCCGTTTTACCTCTTGGTCTATTTCGGCGGGCTCCGCGACATAATCGACGAGGCCGATTTCAAGGGCTTCCCGGGCAGATAGAATCCGTCCCGTGAAGATCAGGTATTTCGCCAGCTCTTTTCCAACATACCTGCTTGTGCGCTGGGTCCCGCCCAGGCCGGGGTAAATGCCGATGCCGGTTTCCGGAAACCCCATAACGGCTTTTGTCGACGCAACGATCGCGTCGGCGGTAAGCGCCAGTTCCAGCCCTCCGCCGAGTGCCAGCCCGTCCACCTTTGCGATCACGGGTTTCCTGCTTTCGTCTATCCGCCAGTATACTTCCTGACCGTAGGACGTGAAATCAAAATTGTCCTGAAGCCTTTTCTCCTTTATGCAGTCTATGAAAAAACCAATGTCCGCCCCGGCCACAAAGGCTTTTCCCTTGCTTTCCAGCACGATGGCCCTGGTTTGCCGGTCGGCTTCGGCCTCGCGGAACGCGTCGTCCAGTTGTCGGATGACGGTATGGTTGAGCGCATTCATTGCCTCAGGCCTTGAAATCATCACCCTGCCGAGCAGTCCGTCCCTGGAATAGGTGACGTACCTTATATCCCAGGGCTCTCCTGTGTCGGCGCGCTCCGCCAGCGAGGAGGGCACCGAAAGAGCCGGTCGGTCTGAGACAAGGTCCTGCACCAGGTCCCGCGCTTGCTCAACACCGATTTGATTCATCAACTCGAAGGGCCCGTTGCGCCACCTGAGCCCGACCTTCGCGCCGAGGTCTATGTCTGCCGGGGAGGCGGTTTCCTCGTCGATCATGCACGATACCACGTAAAACACCGCGGCCAGCAGCCGGTCTCCGGCGCGTTTGACAAGTGCTTCGTCCACGGGCTGATTGATGTCCCAGGGCCGGCCGGCTTCAAACTGGGCCTTGAGCCTTGCCGCGGGCGCATAAAATTCTCCGAGGGCGTTTTCGAGCGATACCGTGGAATGAAACGCGATGGGGATGCCGGTGACATTCATCAATTCGAAAGGCCCCATCCCGACTCCGAATCGCTCTTTTGCGGCCTGCTCTATCGTGGCGGCTCCGGCCCAGCCTTCATCCAGTATCCGGACGGCTTCATTCAGCCAGGGGACGAAAAAGCGGTTGACAGCAAAGCCGGGGCTGTCCTTGACGATAATTTCGGTTTTGCCGGTGGCAAGTGCGTAGCGATTCGCGGCTTCCACGGTGTCGGGGGATGTCATGCTTCCGGGGATGATTTCAAGAAGTCTGTTTTTGGCCGGGTGGTAGAAAAAATGGAGGCCGATGAAACGATCCTGCCTCTCGGTTGCGGCGGCGAGCTCAGACACCGAAAATGAAGAGGTGTTTGTCGCCAGGATTGTTCGAGGTGAGCACTCCCGATCCAGGTTTTTGAAAAGGTCGCTTTTCGCGTTCATGTCTTCAAAGATGGCTTCTATAACCAGATCGCAGTCGGCCGTGTCCTTGATGTCGGTCGTGGCGTGAATCCTGCCGATTATTTTTTCCATCTGCTCGGGCCGGAAAATTCCCCTCGAAACACCGTTTTCCAGCGTGCGCCTGATGTTTTCCATCCCCCGGTCCACGAATTCCTGCTTCATGTCAAGCAGTACGACGTCCAGGCCTTCCTGTGCCGTTTTCTGGGCTATGCCGCTTCCCATGTTGCCTGCACCGATGACGCCGATTTTTTCCATTTCGTCCTCCTTGGAATTTAGTGTATAAGCATTTCATGGTAAACGTTCACATACATAAAACCCACAGGCGGTACACCGGGGGCAGCGAGGTCGTGGCGGTGCAAGGCGACACCGTGGGAAAATGTATCGACGACCTTCTCCGGCGTTATCCGGGCATGCGGGAGGTCCTATTCGACTCCCGCGGAGCACTCCGTTCGACCATTGAAATATATGTCAACCTTGAGAGCGCCTATCCGGACGAACTGAGAAAGCCCGTCCGGGACGGGGACGAGATTCACCTTACGCTGCTGCTAGCCGGAGGTTGAGGGCCTGTTTCAGACCGCTTCGAGCATTACCGCGGCCTCTTTGCCTGCAGCGGAGAAACGGCGTGCGGCGTCCCTCTTTTTATAAAGAACCATGTCGTCCGGTTCCCGGTACTCGATCGCTTTGACCTCGCAGAAACGAGCGCATTGGGGATCCCCACCGCACAGCTCGCATTTGAAAACTTTCCTGTCGATCACGTCGAAATTCATCGCCCCGAACGGGCAGACGCTGACGCACATTCTGCAGCCGATGCACAGGTCGTAGTCCACCACAATACGGTTCAATTCTTCATCCCTTTTCAACGCTTTGACAGGGCACGCGTTGACACAGGGCGCATCGGTGCATTGCTGGCAGCTCATCGGGACATACAGGCCCTCCGCTTCCCATTTCATCACTCGGATCCGGCTGCGTGCCGGGTTCGAAACCCCTTCGTTGACCACCGAGCAAACAAGTTCACAGAGCCTGCAGCCGGTGCACTTATGATAATCTATTACCAGGACTTTGGACATCGATTTTTCCCCTTGCTTTCATTTTCAGAAGCCGCCGGTTTACAGTAAGCCTTGAAAATCAGGCAGGAAAGGCCTATATCAAATGAGACGGCTCGTCTTTTAGCCCCAGCCTTTCCAGGGTTTCAGGCTTCGGAACTCCGTTTTCATCTAGTCCTTTGTACATATAGAACTCGTCGACCATTTTCTGGAATTTCTCCTTGTCTATTTTTGCGCCGATCACGTCCGGGGCGCCCCTGGTGCAGGGTTCGTCGAAATACCGGTGGTTGAGAGTGTCACCCTTGGCAGGGTCGTTCTTTACGAGCCCTTCCCTCAGGTTGAAGAGGCGCTCTACCATATTACAGCGCTCTGATATCTCCCATATCTCGGCAGGAGTGAACTCCAACCCGGTGTTGTAATAAATCACTTTGGCCCAATCTTCGAAATTGGGCAAGGTCGGTCCGAGAAAGGTGGTGTGATATTTACAAATGCCAAGGCAGTCGACGCCCATGTAGCAGTTTTCCTGCCAGAAAACCTGCCAGGGCTTGCCTTCGTACGAAGTATGCTCGGAGCTCAGCGGTCCGTCGTAGGGGATCGGGTTTCCGTAAATTTTCCTCAGTACCGGCTCGGGCAGGTGGTAGAGGTCGATCGCCGGCCGGCTCCTAAGGTGGTCGGAGCCCCTCGAGGACGTGGCGACGTTGAGTGCCAGTGCCGGTGTGGCGCGCTCGTCCGAATGGAGGTTGCTCATGCCTTTTACCTGAATAAGATACTCGAATGATTCTTTGCCGATTTTTTCCGCGGCGGCCACACCGCCGTCTGCGAGCACGTCTCCAAGCCATCCTTTTCGGTAGCAGATGCGCTCGATCATCTCCAGGAGCGCTTCGTCGTTCCCGAACCGGAGGTCCAGCCCGTCGGTCTCCTTGGAGGTCAGTATCCCCAGTTCATAGAGCTCCATTGCCCAGGATATCAGGCTTCCCGTTTCCAGGTTGTCCATTCCGAACTGGTCCACCAGATGGTTTCCGGTCAACACCGTTACCGCGCTTTTGCAGTCCGGTTCGGCGCCGAAGGCTCCCTGCGAGGTATATTCCGGGCCTTCGTCGTAGCGCCCGGCAAAGGGGCCTGATGGTATTTTGTATTGAGCCCTGCAGTGCACCTGGCAGCCGAAGCAGCCCGTCATATGGTATGGGCCCATTGTTTCTTCGGCGATTTCATCGAGCCTTTCCGGTTCGATGTCGTCCGCATACTCGCACTGGTTGTATTGGAAGTTCCTGGTGCGGATGCCTCCCCAGGAGTTGGTGGCACCCCAAATAAACGGCGTCCCAAGAGTCCCCTGGGTCTGGTTTACCTTGGATGTAACGATTTGGTCTATGAATCTTTTATTGTATTCCAGCGCGTCGACCGGGTGGGCGATGCGGATGTCCATCGTTCCCCTGACCGCGATGGCTTTCAGGCTTTTGGAGCCCATCACGCAGCCCATTCCGGTTCTGCCGGCGGAATTCTTGATCCCGGTCATGACGTTGGCGAATCTTACCAGGTTTTCTCCGGCCGGGCCGATTACCGCGGATTTGATCTCTTCGTCCTCCATCTCTCGCCGGATTGCCCACTGGGCCTCGGTGACGCTTTTTCCCCAGATGCCTGTTGCATCCCTGATCTCGATCTCTCCGTTGTGTATCCAGATGTACACAGGCTTTTCGGCTTTTCCTTTGATAACCAGGTGGTGGAATCCCGCCCAGGCGAGCTCGGGGGCGAAAAAGCCGCCCATGTTGGCGCTTCCCAAGAGGCCTGTGAGAGGGGATTTCGCCATGAAGTGGGTTCTGGCCGTCGCTGAGGCGCACGTTGCGGTGAGAAACCCCGCGCTGACAATCAGCGTATTGTCCGGACCGAGTGGATCGGCGCCTTTTTCGGTGTGGTTTAATAGCAGGTAGGCGTCCAGCCCCCTGCCCCCGAGAAATTTCCGGCGGATGTCGAGCGGAATCGGGGCGGTTCGGACATCGCCGGTGGAAAGATTTATATAGGCGATTTTTCTATTCAACGCCATGGCCGGCTCCTCTCTTTTTTTTTGATGTTTTTGTTGTTTCGGGAAGATTCTTTTTCGTGGCTTCCATGGCCAGTTTTTTGTTCGTTTCCCATACCGGCCCGCGGATCCGGGGGAAATCAGGGCGTATCCAGTAAACCCGGAATTCCATGCCGCATAGAGGGCACTTGACCGTTTTGTCTCCTGCTGCGGGCTGCAGCCTCCCCATGCAACTCGGGTTATGGCATCTGAATTTGCCGTACGTTCGGGTTTCCCGCAAAGCTTCCGCGGCCGATTTTTTTTCGACTTCGACAGCCATGCCTCCCTCCTTCTTTATGGTTGAGATCGTTGGGCTTTAAACGTTCATCTTTTTACGGGACCATTATCTTTTGCCGTGAAATTCGGTCTTCTTGGTTCACCACCATGAACCATATTTTTATGCCATGATATCATTATATAAAATAATGTCAATGGAATTTGAACATGTTATGGCTGATATGACATAATGGCCACTTGACTTATGCAGGAATCCGGTGTATTTTACGAATTGTTGTTCATTATGGAGAACGGATAATGAATGCTTACCAGGCACCGGTTGTCACGAAGGCTTTCAGGCTGCTAGATGTTATTTCCA
>JAWOBE010000104.1:0-25747 GCA_046498185.1 Desulfatiglandaceae bacterium
ACGCTCCCGCAGCGGTCAAAAGATCAGTTTGGCGGCATAAAAATGCAGGGACCTGAAGGATATCCAGCACGCCGGCCGCTTGCTCCACCTCATGTGGCCAGTGAACATCCGAAATCACGGGAAGACCGATTTTTTCTTTTACACCGGCAAGTATTTCAAGCCCGCGTTCCATGCCCGGGCCCCGGTAGGAATGTATCGAAGTCCTATTGGCCTTGTCATACGAAGACTTGAATATAACCGGCACACGAAGCGTCTCGGACATTTCCCTGAGAGATTCCGCCACGCTGAGCGTTAAAGCCTCATTTTCGATCACGCAAGGGCCTGCAATCAGGAAAAAGGGGCCTCCCCGGTGCAGCCTCGCACCCCCAAAAGTAATTTCATGGTCCATTCCGGCAACCTCCAGTCAAAGCCGGTATTTCTCTTTTTCTCCGCTCCGAATATGAAAAAGCAGCGAACCCGATGCCGCTGCAAAGAGGGCCAGATCTCTACCGATTTTCATTAATTATTAGCCAACACCTTCTCAAAAGTCAAGGAAATGAATACCGAAAGAAATTTTCTACTCATTCTTAAGACACTAAGGCATTTTAATTGCATGCTGCGCCAGAAAAAATTTAAGGTTTCATGACGGCTTTTCAGGTAAAAGCTTGCAAATATCGGATTTGCAGTTACAATAATTGTTCGGTCGGAGAATTCGGCCCAACGCCACACAGGAGGTACTTTTATGGAAACCGATGTATTTGAAAGACTTGATGTCCTGACTGATCAGCTGACCGACCTGCGGGGGCATCTTTGACTTGGAGGGGATGCAGGACAAGCTTGCTCAAATGGAGCAAAAAATGGCGACCCCGGGTTTCTGGAACCAGGACCAAGAAGAAATTGCGACGCTGACACAACAGCGCGCGGCTCTTCAAGAAAAGATCGAAAGGTGGAAGCAGCTTCATAAATCCACTGAGGAATCGAGGCTCCTTGCGGAGATGGCTGTCGAAGAGGGTGATAAAAGCACGCTCCGAGAAGTTGACTCCGAGGTGAAACGTATAGAAAAAGACATCCAGCAGCTTGAACTTCAGTCCTTGCTGGGCGATAGAGATGACCACAGAAACGCGATTCTGGCCATCAATTCGGGCGCAGGCGGCACCGAAGCCCAGGACTGGGTCGAGATGTTGTTCCGGATGTATAACCGCTGGAGTGAACGCAAAGGATTCAAGCTTGATGTAATGGACTTTCTGCCCGGCGATGAAGCCGGGATCAAAAATGTCACCTTTTCGATAACCGGCACTTATGCTTACGGCTACTTGAAATCCGAGCACGGGATTCACCGCATGGTGCGCATATCTCCGTTCGATGCCTCCGGCAGGAGGCATACATCTTTTGCTTCCGTTTCCGTGCTTCCGGAAGCCGACACCGATATCACAGTTGAAGTCGACGAAAAAGACCTTCGAATCGATACCTTCCGCGCAAGCGGACCCGGCGGACAGCATGTCAACAAGACAAGCTCGGCGATAAGAATAACACATTTTCCGACAGGCATCGTCGTGCAGTGCCAGAATGAAAAAAGCCAGCACCGCAACCGCGAAATCGCCATGAAGTTTTTGATGGCTAAACTTTATGACCTTGAAAAGCAGAAGCTTGACCAGAAAAAACAGGACATGCACGATTCACAGAAAGATATCGCTTGGGGAAGTCAGATCAGGTCCTACGTATTCAACCCATACCGGATGGTCAAAGACCATCGCACAGGAATAGATGTCGGGGATCTCGACCGGGTCATGGACGGAGATATAGACATGTTCATCGATGCATTTCTGCGCCTGCAACCCGACTGATAACCGCAAAAGGAACACCGGCCGGGGGCTTCAAGAAGGACTCCCGGCCGAGTTCCACGCCCCGAAAAGCTGTTCTATGCTCTCCACGTAACTTTTCAGGCCGATACTGATACCGTCGGCTAAGTTCCGGCGATACGGCTTGCTCAACAGCCGCTTCTTTTCGATACCGTTTGTCAAAAACCCGAGTTCTAAAAGCACAGCCGGCATTTCAGCGCCAATAAGTACGTAGAAAGGCGCCTGCTTGACACCGAGATTCCTGACGTTTTTAAACACTGATCCGACATGTCGAACGATGCCATCGTGAACACTGTGAGCGAGCTTGCTCGATTCTTCGATTTTGGTGTTCATCATCAGCTCGTTCAGGATAGTCTGCAGGTCACTCAGGTTTTTTTCGGAAGTCGCATTTTCGCGCGCCGCCACCATCACCGCGTTTTCATCGGTGGCCATATTAAGGAAGTAGGTCTCGATTCCGTGCACCCGGGAATCCTTGTGAGCATTGATATGAAGGGAGATAAAAAGGTCGGCCTTATGCATGTTGGCTATTGCGGTTCTCCGTTCAAGCGGAAGAAATTTATCGCAATCTCTGGTCAAAAAAACTTCCCAACCGAACTTTACCCGTATCTTTTCGGCCAGTACCTTTGCTACATCAAGCACTATATCCTTCTCATACACCCCACCGGGCAAATTACAGCCGGGATCCTTGCCCCCGTGCCCCGGGTCCAGGACCACGCGCTTGACGCTCAACCCCAGCTGCCGTGCGAGAGATACGTTTTTCTCGGGAGCTTCGGCCTTTCTCACTCCTTTACGCACGGGCCGGCTGGGAGGTTTGGCCGGTGCCTCCGCCTTGGCCGAACGTCGCACATCGACGACGATACGGAAAGGGTCATGTAAATGAAAAACTTTATATTCACCAACCAGCTCGCTGTCCAGGACCACGCGCACGATTTCAGGCCTGAATTGCCCGGCCCTGGCGCGTTGAAGGAGGCCGTCTTTTATCGGAACAGCGCTGTCAATATCTTTCGACACCACCGCCTGCTCAAGGTCAATATATATCCTGGTCGGCTTCTTGTGTGCCGCATCGGCTTCCAACAGGTTATGCCTGTAACGCACGGGGCTGTCCAGGTCAACGACCACCCGCGTGTAATTGGGGGTCGACCAGTGTCGGATGCCCTTGACTGAAGCAGTCCTGGACGTATCTCCACCGGCTCCCGCAGGGGTGGCCGATGCTGTGTCGGCATTGCCGAGAACCGCGGCAAGACGGTCCAGCATTTCACGGGCTTCCCCGCGCCTCGCACCGGAGGGAAACATGATCTCCACCTTCAAAAATTCCACATACGCCTGGGTGGGAGAATCCCGGTAGCGGTTCACCAGCATCGCAATTTCGAACTGGGCCTCCTCGGCGACCGGGTGGCGGCGGAAAACCTCCACTACCTCCCGATACCATCGGATGCCTTCATCGAGATCGCCGATTCTGCGCGAGACTTTATACATTTCCGCATAGAGCCGGCCCAGCGCAAAACGCGCCCTGACAGCCTCATCACTGTCAGGAAATGAATTGACTGTTTTTTCATATAATTGGATGCATTTATTCCAGTTATGACGGAATTTTTTCTTCTTGGTCGATTTTAGAAGTTCGTCGAGGCATAAATCCGCGCGTTCAAGCAGGCTGCCGGCCTCCCGAGAAGATGGATAAACTGACGCGGGCCTCCGGATTTCACCTGAATCAGCAGGCCCTACGATCTTTTTCCCCATATCCTTGATCCTGGCCTTGGCTTTCTGAGCCATATCAGCTTCTGGGTGATCGTGAATTATCTCAAGATAACATGCGTACGCCTCCTCCGGCGCGTTTTTGTATGTGCGCAGGATCTCGCCGGCCCAAAACAACCCGTCGTCTGCAAGGCGATGGTTTTTATGGCGATCGGAAAGCAGCCTGAAAAACTTCAAAGCCTGATCGAGATCCGAATTTTTTTGTGAAATTTTGAAAATGTCCTTGTACATGCGCCCAGCCTGGTAAAATGCCCAAGCAGCCTGGTCGCTGTCAGGATATTTCTTGATTAAACCTTCGTAGCCCCTGATGCATTTCTCCCAATTATGCCTGTATTTCATTTTTTTGGAGGATTGGTAAAGGGACCTGCGGCAGGAATCGGCATCCTCCAGCCTCGAACCGGCATCCTGGGCTGCGGCCCGGTATTCCAAAGGAACGGATAGGCAAAATAAGGAAAGCAAGATAACGAATAAAATAAATTTAAATTGATAACACATCTATTTTCCGTCGGAATTTATATATTCCTTCAATTTACTCAATTCCACCATTGCATCCAGCGGAGTCATTCCTTCTATTTCCAGGCCAGCAATCCAGTTTTTCAATTTAGTATTTTCTTGATCAAAAAGATTTAATTGAGATTGTTTATGTGACTTAGTAATATTTGAATGGGCATTGGAATTCGACCGCTCCAAGTTGAAAAGAATTTCCTTGGCCCTGGATATTATATTTTCCGGCAAGCCGGCAATCCTGGCCACCTGGATTCCGTAGCTGCGGCTTGTGCCGCCGGGCACCAGCTTTCTCAAGAAAATGATACGATCCTTCCATTCTCTGACCGCGATGTTGTAATTTTTCACCCGCGGTTTATCTGCAGACAAATCTGTCAGTTCATGGTAGTGGGTTGCAAAAAGAGTCCTGACCCCTTTTCCTTCATGGTCGTGCAGGGCCTCGGCGACCGCCCATGCTATGCTCAAACCATCGTAGGTGCTGGTCCCCCGTCCTATTTCATCCAGTATTACCAAGCTCTTGGGAGAAACATGCCGCATGATGTTCGCGGTTTCGTTCATCTCGACCATAAAGGTGCTGAGCCCGCCGGCCAAATCATCCCCCGCGCCCACGCGGGAAAATATTCTGTCTACAAGCCCTATCACCGCGCTTGAAGCCGGCACGAAAGAACCGGCTTGAGCCATAAGAACCGTCAACGCGGTCTGCCTGAGGATCGTCGACTTACCCGCCATATTGGGGCCTGTTATTATCATCACCTGTTGCCGCTCAGAATCCAGGTGGATGTCGTTGGGTACAAAGGTTTCGTCTTTCAGGCTTCTTTCGATTACAGGATGTCTTCCATCGACAATGTCTATCTCGCTGCCTTCATTGACCTCAGGACATACATAGTCGCATTGTTCGGCGGTTTCCGCAAGTCCTGCAAGAACATCCACCTCCGCCGTCAAAGATGCTGTTCGCTTTATCCTTTCACTGTGGGCGGCGATCCCGCTTCGGATCTGTTCAAAAAGTTGATATTCCAGGGCCACACGCTTTTCTTCGGCGCCTAGGACCCTTTCTTCCATCTCCTTCAATTCTTCTGTTATATAGCGCTCCCCGTTCGCAAGCGTCTGTTTTCTTATATAATCCGCCGGAACCATGTGCAGATTTGCTTTCGAGACCTCAATATAATACCCGAAAACCCGGTTGAAGCCGACCTTCAGGCTGGCTATACCCGTTCTTTCCTGCTCGCTCGCGGCAAAGCGGGTTATCCATCCCTTCCCGTCTCTGCTCAGTGAAATGAGTGCATCGAGATCAACATTGTAGCCTTCCCTTATCATACCGCCGTCCTTGGTCGACATCGGTGGATCTTCGGCTATTGCATCCTCGATCAGCTGCGCCACATCTTCGAGCGGATCCATCTGTTCAGCGATCTCCGAAAGCAGAATGCTCGGGGATTGAACCAGCTTTGCCTTGATTCCAGGCAATCTTCGAAGCGACACCTTCAATGCCGCCAGGTCCCTGGCATTGGCTCTGCCGAGAGCGATTCTACCGTTCAGACGCTCGAGGTCATTCATTCTGTCCAGTTCTGTTCTCAAGTCTGACCGCCCCAGCAGGTCGTCTTTAAGGCAGCCCACGGCCCCCAGTCGTTTACGTATCGCATCCAGGTCCAGCAAGGGAAATGTCAACCATCGTTTAAGAAGCCTCGCTCCCATAGCCGTATTTGTTCGGTCGAGCACATGAAGCAGTGAACCTTTGACCGACCTGCGCCGCATCGTTTTGAACAGTTCCAGATGGCTGCACGTAGCCTCGTCCAGGAGCATAAAATCCCCGGTGCGATAAGTGGCTACATCCCTTATATGCCCGGGGGCGGCCTTTTGGGTCTCGGTCAGGTAATGTATCAGCGCACCGGCGGCACGCGCGCCCAACGGCATCTCGACCAGCCCGAAACCTTCAAGGGACTCCACTTGCAATTGCTCTTTCAGGACATTTTCGGCGCGTGAAACGTCGAACCAGGCATCTTCAATTGCCTCCAGCCGATATCGGTTCACCCCCGCCGGTGCCTTTTCTTTCAACGACGTTGAGACAAGGACCTCTGCGGGTTCTATTCGACCCAATTCATCGACCATCTCGGATATCCCATCCAGTTCGGTGACTCTGAATTCTCCGGTGGAAAGATCACCATAGGCGAGGCCCACACCGTCGCCCGAATCGAAAATCGAAACTATGAAAAGACTTTTGCGCCCGTCCACAGATTCATCGTCCAGGACGGATCCTGCGGTGACCAACCGTACGACCTCGCGCCTGACAATGCCCTTTGCGTCTTTGGGGTCCTCGACCTGGTCGCATACCGCCACCTTGGCCCCGCTTTCCACCAATTTCGCGATATAAGCTCTGGACGCATGGTGGGGTACGCCACACATCGGAATTTTTTCACCTTCATAGGTACCCCGTGAAGTAAGGGTTATGCCGAGGATGCCTGATGCAAGCTTTGCATCGTCAAAGAACATCTCATAAAAATCCCCCATCCGGTAAAACAATATTGCATCGGGATACTCGAACTTTATACTCATGTACTGCTTCAACATCGGGGTCAAAGGTTTCATTTATTATGTCAACTCCGCTATCCGCCGTGGTAAGAATCTCTTACGTCGTCGACATCAAAGCCCGGCTTACCCGCACCGTGGCGCCAACCGCGACTTTTTTCCGTCGCCATTCTATCGGCAAGCCTCGGTAGCACCACGTCGCTCTCGAGCGCCCCGTGGCTTTCCCCATCTGTGTAACCGACGAAAGAAATCGTGTCCCACGACCTGCACTGGGGACATTGCCAGAGTAGGCCCATACTTGTAAATCCACAGTTGGAGCATCGAAATTTCCCATACGGGATGTCCAGTTTTTCTATCAGCTCCGCATAATCTTTAACGACATCTTCCTCTCCCCCCTTTTCAAGCAGAATTTCGCCTTTGAGCTTTCTTGCAGCCCAAAAATCGGGGGCGGATTCGAGCGCATGGAAAACTTCCGCGAGTGCACCTTCCAAATCCCCGCTCGCCTGACGGTATTTTGCCAGAGCCAGGCATGAAAAAGCATCGCAATGGCTGTCTGCGACTTCCTTTAAAAAGGCCTCTATCGGTTCGGTGTCATCTATCACGCGATATGCCCGCTCAAGCCTTCCGTATGCAAGGTATGCAAAATGAGGAGCAACATGCACGATTCTTCGCCAGGTGCCCACGGCTTTCTTTAAATCACCTTTTTCGGCATACAAATCCCCCAGGTGAAGATACGCGTCGATGCACCGTTCATCCACGGACAGAGCTTTTTCATAAAGCCCCCTGGCTTTGGAAGCATCACCTGATCGTTGGTGGATTTTCCCGGATTCAACCAATTGATGGGCCAGGATATGGTTGAAATCCTTCCCGGTTATCTTGGAAATTCGTTGCCTTGTTTTAAAAGCCTCATCCCAGTCGCCCATTTCTTCGCATATGCGCTCGACCATCTCAAGTGTTTTCAGATCAGAAGGTTTTTTCTGAAGAACCTTCTGAAACGTAGACAATGCGCGATTCAGGAACCCGCCCGCCCGGTAATCCATGCCTAGATCGAAAAGCGCCCCAAGGCTTATCTTTTCATCGAGTCCGGGTCGCAGAATTATACTCCTTCGTATGCTGATCGCGCGATCAATATCTCCTTTCGAACGGTAAAGATTGCCCAAAGCAACATAGGTTTCGATCGTGTCAGAATTTATCTTAACCGATTTGGTGAATTCTTCGATCGCGTGATCATGATCATTGGAAAGAATATAGTGTATCCCGTTCAGGAAGGCACGGTCCCCCCGTCGCAGCAACGCGCGGGCTCCTTCTTCCTTGAACCTTAGCCGTGCAAGGATTGTCGCGACAGCACCGCCGACAGAGCCGCCTAATATTAAAGCCAGCAGTATTGTTCCTGTTCCAGGGTCTGCGAACCAATGCCGTAATGCCTCCCACATGCTTTATCTCCTCGGATATACAGCTAACACTTGGCGTCCCGACGGAGCCGTAAAATCGCTGGAAGCCGCGCATTTTTCTTAAACCGGCCCTCGAAAACGACGGGACCGATCGGCCCCGAAGGCATCCAAACAAATGGTATTAAACAAGTGATCTTGAAGCGGTGAAGGGGCCAAGGGGCCGAGTACGAAATTACCCACGCTCTTCTTCTATCGCATCGCGATCCGCTGTTACAGGCAGGGTTCTAAAAGAATTGAGCTCTTTTTCCCGTTCACGGCCCTCCTTCTTCAGCCTTTTAATCTCGCGCTTCAGACGCAGCCGATCAGTCAATGAAAAAAACCCGGTAAAAACAACACCGGCTAGAAATGTGATGACGGCTATCAGATACAACGATATTTGAGATGTTTCATAATCAAAAAATAATAAATCCAGCTTGAAAGACGCCGAGGTAGAAAAAGCCGAATAATTCTGTACAGCAATCAATATCACAAAAAATACAAAAATAAATGTAATTATTACTTTAAAATGTTTCATTATTTACCTCTCTTTCAAGCCGCTTTTGTCGCTAAAGTAAGGGATAAGCCTGCGATAAGTTTTTTCAATATGTTCAGGAATCACCCGCACATCCCCGAGCACAGTCATGAAATTTGTATCTCCGTTCCATCTCGGCACAACGTGGAAATGGGCATGGTCCGCGATACCTGCGCCAGCCACTCTGCCCAGGTTCATTCCAATGTTAAAACCCTCCGGATGGATCTCCGCTCTCAAAATTTCGGTGACATACCGCACCATTGACATCAATGCCAGAAGCTCGCTGTCCTTCAGCGCGCTCAGATCCGACTCGTGGCGGCATGGCGCCACCAAAATGTGGCCGTTCACGTAAGGATAGCGGTTCATCAAAACCACTACGTCGTTGTCTACATGGAGAATCAAACGTGACTCGTCTTCGCTTCGATCCTCACCAGGGCAGAATATGCAGCCTGAAAATTCCTGATCGGAGGCGATATAATCCATCCTCCAAGGTGCCCATAATGGTTTCATGCTCCTCCTCAAACACTTATTATACGACCCGTAACACCGTTATCCGCAAATTCGAGCCGGCCGACCGTATTCCGCCCGTTACGGACCGGTCCGGTCGCGGTTCCCGGGTTGAAAAATCTCACCCCGTGTTTGACATGGTCGATCGGAATGTGTGAATGTCCGTAGACAATCAGGTCCACCTGATAGAAATCCTTGAGTATTCGTTCTTCGAGCCCCTCGGGTGCCCCCCCACCATGGGTCAGGCCCACCGACACGCCTTCTATATCTATAACCTTATGAGAAGGGAGCATCTCCCGTACGCCGGGAGAATCCATGTTGCCGTGCACGCCGTGAAAGGCCTTCTGCCGCATGAAATGCACGACGTCTTCGCATATAACATCGCCGGCATGGAGCACGATGTCAGCATCGATGACAAATCTTTTCCACAGTTCTTCAAAACAAACTGTCACCCTATTAAGGTGCGTATCGGACAACACGGCTACTCTGGTCAATGGATCGACCTCCGCATTTTTTACATGATGTCCAGGGCTCTTCAAATTTCCCCGGCGCCGGCCTGCCGGCGCAAACCCGCCTGCAGGCTGGATTAAAGATCTTCAAGTATAGCAGCCACATGAGAAAATACAAGGACTAATGAGATCTGAAGCGGGGTTCCCCGTCGGTGTCGGAAGTTGTCCCGCCAACCAAGATCGCGGATGCAATCCGCTCCCACAGATCGATAGGTCGGGATTCAATCCCGACATTGTCGGGCATGCGATGAAACGGTCTTGCCCGAACCAATCATCCTCACCGGAATTCCAGTGATCTGTTTACTGGATTGACGCGGGTGGCGCCGTTTAGTATTCAAAAGGCGTAAACCGTACTGGTATTCTTTTCTATATCCGGATAGCTGGGGAAGTGTTATGCCTATTTATGAATTCTACTGCAGCGAATGCAACACGATTTATAATTTTTATTCAAAAAGCATTGACACAAGGACCCGGCCTAAGTGTCCGGTATGCCGCGACCGCATCCTCGAACGCAGGGTCTCATTGTTTTCGACGACCCGTAACAAAAACAACGAAGACGACATCTCCACCCCTGATTTCGACGATCAGAAAATCGAGCGGGCGATGGAAATACTGGCCGGCGAGGCTGAACGAATAGACGAAGAAAACCCGAAACAGGCGGCGGACCTGCTTAGAAAATTGAGCGATATGACAGGCCTCAAATTGAACCCCGGAATGGAGGAAGCCCTGCAAAGAATAGAAAACGGTGAGGATCCGGAGCAGATAGAAAACGAGATGGGTGATATTTTCGAGGAAGAAGACCCGTTCGAATTGAAGGATAAAGGCTCAAAGCTCCGATCTCCCAAGCCGCCCCGTGTCGATGAAACTTTGTATGAATTATAGAAATTTACAGAGAAACCAAATCGATCTCCCCCCAGGCCGCCATCTGAGAGCCTGCTATTATTACGCCGCCGGCAACTCCCTCGAACCCGCTCATCGATTCCGCGGCCCTCTTTAGATCACGCGGCCCTGATACCAGGTTTCCGAGGGCTGTGGCTGCGGCATCCGCCAGCGCAGTGGAGCGGGAAACGATGCATGCCGCATCGGCTCTTCCCCTGCTCAGGGAATGCCCCACACGGCCTGAGGAACAACACACACCGAGAGGGGTTGCGTCGGGAAGGATGCGAATCCCCACGCGCCCACTCAAAGGAGAATCCCCGGCCAGCACGGCGGCTGTAACCGGACGGTCCGTTTTGATGTATATGTCTCCGCCGTTTTCGACGATCACCTGTCCGCTGTGACAGAGAAGCCCAAACCCCACATATTCCGCCACGGCCCCGGCGACCGCCGCCATAGGGCCGACACCGGCCCGACAGCCCGCCGAAATCATTTCGGCGATAAGCGCCGGAGCTGTGGGGTCTGCACACCACGGCTCCAAGGTAGTCGCAAAAGAGGGATTCCGTTCGATATATTTCTCAATTTGAAGCCTTCCTTCTTGAACCAACGCGGCGGCTTCCTTTTCCAGCTTGCGTTCGGCGCGAACGAGAAGGTCGGTCTGGCGGATACGTATCCGGAAACATTCGAGTCCTCCGCCCCGGATACGTTCCCTGTAATTTTCAGGACTGAATTGCGTCATGCATCCACCACCGCCGAATCAGCGCAGGCCTTTTTGAGCCTCGCACCGAGGGAAGTGAATCGTCTCCGTATACGGTCGTTTGAAACAGCCGCCCCCAACGCGCGCTTTGTGCCCACGATCACGACAAGCCTCCGCGCCCTGGTCACGGCTGTGTAGAGAAGATTCCGTTGAAGCATGATGTGGTGTTCCTCAAGGACGGGAAAAACCACAACCGGGTATTCGGACCCCTGGGACTTGTGGACGGAAGAAGCATATGCCAGGGCCAAGCTGTCCATGTCGGCAAAATCGTAGGGAACGGCTCTTCCGTCGAAGACAACCCTGCATCGCCGCATCCTTGCATCGATCGAGTCGATCCTGCCTATATCCCCGTTAAAAACTTCTTTTTCATAATCGTTCCGGATCTGCATGATCTTGTCCCCGACGCAGAACCTGACCTGCCCGCGCACAATCCCTTCCCGTGACGGGTTCAAAGTTTTCTGGAGTTCAAGGTTCAGGTTACTCGTACCTGCGATCCCCCGATGCATAGGAGACAACACCTGAATGTCGCCCACCGGTTCAAAGCCGAACCGACGGGGGATTCTGACCTTCACCAGCTCTTTTATTATACTGAGGACTACGGAAGGGTCCCCCTTTTCAATAAAAAAGAAATCCGGCTCCTCCCCCGCCTTCGCTCCCCATAACGGCATCTTCCCTGTATTTATCCTGTGAGCGTTGACGACGATCATGCTGCGCCTGGCCTGCCGGAAAATTTCCGTAAGGGAAACCACGGGGACCGCTTTCGACGATATGACATCCCGCAGCATATTGCCGGCCCCTACCGAAGGCAACTGGTTCACGTCACCTACCAATATCAACCTTGCGCCGGGCTTCACCGCGGACATCAACCGGTCCATAAGCAGTACATCCACCATGGAAGCTTCATCCACGATGATCACGCCGAAATCAAGCGGCCGGCTTTCGTTGCGCTGAAACCCACCGATACCAGGGTTGTATTCAAGCAGCCGGTGAATTGTCTTTGCCTCGCAACCGGTTGTTTCACGCATCCGCCTGGCCGCCCGCCCGGTGGGTGCGCTGAGGGCCACTCCAATGCGCTCACGTTTAAAGATCTCGATCAACCCTGTTATGAGAGTCGTCTTACCGGTCCCGGGGCCTCCGGTAATTACCGTCACCTTGTTTTCGAGCGCTGAGCGCAGGGCCGCAATCTGCCCTGCATCCGGGGTTATTGACAGCCCTTTGCGGACCCATTCCACGGCTTCATGCGCATTGATCCGGCCGGCGTATGCATTGGTTCGAAGGGCTGTCGACAGCCGCAAGGCTATATTTTTTTCGGCATCGTGGAACCGTTTAAGAAACACGGCTCTGCCATCCGGACCTTCCCGGCCAG
Source organism: Desulfatiglandaceae bacterium (assembly GCA_046498185.1). Taxonomy (GTDB): domain Bacteria; phylum Desulfobacterota; class DSM-4660; order Desulfatiglandales; family Desulfatiglandaceae; genus CAYXDR01. The sequence continues at coordinate 12,592 of JAWOBE010000104.1, forward strand.
CCGGGTCGATCTCAACAATCAACCTGTCGGAAGCTGCAAGCCTTTCGACGGCATCGGACACGGCTCCGGCAGGCATAGCCATCTGCCCGGAACAGGTTCTGATCACCCGATCCAAAGGCAGATAACAATGCCCGTCGTCAGCTGAACCCTCCATCATATGAAGCACACCCGCCTGCAACCGGGCAGGCGAATCTTCCGGCACACCCAACCTGCGGGCGATTTTATCGGCGGTCAAAAACCCGATGCCGGATATATCCATACTCAATCGGTAGGGGTTCTCCATCAACAATCTAAGAGCCCCTTTACCGTAGCAACGCCAGATCTTCCATGCATGGCCGATGCTTACACCATGGCTCTGCAGGAAAAGCATAACGTCCCTGACTTCTTTACGTGAGTTCCATGCCTCGGTTATCCGCGCAGCGCGCTTTGGCCCTATTCCTTCCACTTCGCAGAGCCGCGCCGGCTCTTTTTCAATGATGTCTATCGCCTCCCTGCCGAAAGCCCCGACGATTTTTTTTGCCATCGCCGGCCCTATGCCGTCTACGAAACCGGTAATGAACTTCTCGATTCCTGCCTTCGTGACCGGTGCAACGGGCTCCCAGCGCGAAACGTTGAACTGAACCCCGTAGACGCGATCTACAACCCATCTGCCCCACAGGTTTAAAACCTGACCCGGATGTACTTCACCAAGCTCGCCTTTCACATTGAATGTGCCTCGACGCTCGGTGGAACGTACCCCGGCCACAACGAATCCACTGACGTGGTCCATATATCGGACATTCTCGACGACAACTTCCAGCCTTTCTTCACCGGATCCACCGGCCGTTGCAGAACCGGCCCTGGTAAAAGCCGGATAATTCATCCCGCAGCCCGCCTTTCTCTGTTGATCCGCCTCCTGCCCCTTAACAGCTCTAGGAAATTGATCCATCGCCGGCCGCCGGCCGCCGCCGGACATATAACTTGCATCTGTGCGGCCGCCGCTTCCTCTCCCGCGGCTATCATTTCTTCCGCTTTCGTGAAAGCCGCCCACCCCAGCGTTCCAACACCCGGCCGTATCACGATATCGGCATTCATCAACTCGTATTCGGTCAACCGGTGCGCCATGATATCGCTCGCCCTGTAGTAAACGCTGAGGGCGCTTCGAAGCTCCTTTCCCAGGAATATGTCGTGACCCACATCAACGGCTATTACCAGGTCAGCGCCTTTGTCCCTCACCGCCGATGCCGGCACCAGGCATATGATTCCGCCGTCTGAAAGCAGCATGTCTCCATCTTTTAAAGGCTCCACCGCGCCTGGAACCGCACAGCTTGCGACTATCGCCTGCCGGAGGGATCCTCTGTCGAAGATGACTTGATCACCGCTCACCAGGTCGGTTGCAATCGCACTGAATGGAATTCTGGTATCCTCGAAACCGATGTCCGGGATGAAATATTCGATCACCGGCCTGAATTCTTCCTGCGAGAGCACTCCGGGCCTGAACAAGGCGTGCACCTCGCATAAACGTGAACGAACGTAACCATGGATTTTCCTGGCCAGGGCTTTTTCCTGCTCTAAATTTTCCCGCTCGATTGCACTCAGGACCGACTCCCTGAAAAGCGGGGAAGCCAGAAACTCCTTTGTGCGGACTTCCAGTTGCTTCGCTGAAAACCCGGCTGCATATGCCCCTCCTACAAGCGCACCCATACTGGTTCCGGTGATCAGATCGATCGGTACAGAACGGGATTCAAATATTTTTAGAACACCTATATGGGAAATTCCCCTTGCGCCCCCTCCACCGAGAGCTACTCCGACCCTAGGCTTCTTCCACATCGTCCCGACCTCGAATTTTAAAGGATGAAAAAATTCCCCAAAAATAAATTCACAATAGCCTATTTTTTGAGGCGTCAAATAAGATGAGCTCGTAAAAAGTAGCATCCCTGCCTTATCGGGGTCGGGATCGGTATCGGGGTCGAAAACCTCGCCCGCCTCGTTGTCGACCGAACAAGGGTCTCAAAACGGCCACAGACAAAATCCTCTTCGACGGAATTCCGCTTCGCATGAAGCCAGCTGCCTCTGGTACGATCGTGATCGCACATGCACTTTGCGTGCAACATTGAGAAGCCATGTCTTACCGGCGTAGCTCCTCCTGTTGTACCCACCGTGCCCTTCATGGTAAGCAAGATACATCCTGTAAGCGTCATCGGCGGCAATGCCGCATTTCACCTTGCTGATGCCGCAATACCACCCGATGAAATCGATGGCGTCACCGAAATCGTTCCGGTCCGCCCCGCGGTTTCCAGTAGACCTTTTATACCAATCCCAGGTTGAATCCAAGGCCTGCGCATAGCCATAGGCACTGGAGAGGCGGGGGCCGGGGAAGACCCACAGGCAGGTAGTCCTCGGAGGTTTTGCGCGGGCCCGGTACGAAGATTCCTGGCGCATGATCGCCATCATAACATGAATCGGGACTCCCCACCTGCGCGATGAATCATGCGCCTCATCATACCAACCGCGGCGTTCCCGGAATATTCCACATATATCGTCCGGACTTTCAGGAGGTTCCCGGTAAGCGCAGCCAGGAGACAAAAAAACAATGCATAATAAAATCAATGAACAACGGAAAGTGTGTTTCAATGATGCGATCATATCCTGTGCTCTAGGTATTTCGTGACAGGAATTTATTATCAGGGGAAAAAATATAAAAGTCCGTAAACTCATTAACCAATAGCAGGTGGCCCAACCGGCATTTCCAGATAAGCGCACCGATTAGGTTTAAAATAAAAGTGAAAGTGTGACCGCGCCGTATTCCTGTTTTTCTTTCTGAGTATCATATTCCCTGGTCTGACGTACATAGGCGCAGCTTATTTTATACCTGTGGATAATAATTCCAACTCCCATCATCATATTAACCACGAAACGTTTTTTCTTGACGCTGTGGCTGTCCCGGAACGTATTGCCGTCCAGCAGGATGTCTCTCAGCACCGCCCGGGCGTCTACACCCGTAAAAAAATGCATTCCGAAGCGCCTGAAAACCGGGGAAAAAAGGGGATCGTTTTCATCCACCGGTGCATTGGTATCGGAGCCTGATCGAATCAGAAAAGTCCCGAAGTCATTGGGCAGGTTCCATCCAAACCTGAATTGCCCCCCGAAGTTGGCACCTGTAAATGAATTACCGAGAGAAAATCCCAGGTGCGGAATAAAATCATAGGAAAAGCCTTCCAGGCCCATGGATCGAAGCACTTTCCATTTCCGTTCGTAAAATACGTTCAGTATGGGTTCATCGTTAAGTTGATTGTCCCACCCCCTGGGTTCGGCGCTATCGATCCATTCATGCCAGGTTTTCTGTACTTCCTCGGCGTAGGAGTGAGGCCCCAAAATTCCCAGATCGATTTCAAGCGTGTCCATTCGCCTGCTGTTCTTACTGTGAAACCCCACGGCAAGATAGGTGATCCCGGCATACGGACGCTGATCCATGATCAGGTCGGTCCGCTCAAGATCCTCAGGCGCGTACATGTTCTGACCGATGGAAATCGAAACGTTCCTCATGAATCCAGGCTCGCGTACAAAAGGGAGATGTTCTATGATACGATGACCCCATTCCGGTATATGGGGGTTTTCGCGGTAATTCCTGAGATCATGGGATATCCAGATAAATTTGATACCGTTCGTGTATTCCCGGTCCGTTCCGGTAAAGACGTCATTTTCCAGGTAAAAGGTGAAGGTACTGTAATCGCCGAGGCTCTTTTCGGCAAAAGAAAAGCCGGGGAAAAACAAGATCAAACCAATAAAAAAATAAATCGGTAATTTTTTTATCAAACCAAGCATCCTTTTCTTGAAAGGAGTCACTGATGGAATGCAATCGAGAAAAAAACCTGGAAATCTGCAACTGCACATACGATCCCTGCGAAAAGAAAGGCTATTGCTGCCGATGCATCGCCTATCACCTCAAGATGCGACAGCTCCCGGCCTGCTGCTTTCCCGCAGAAGCCGAGCGGACATACGACAGATCATTCGAACACTTCGCACGTCTGGTTCAAGCGGGCGAAGTATAGACCGGCAGGCACCGGGGAGTTCATGTCCGATAGTCCGCGTTGATCGATACATAATCGTGCGTAAAATCACAGGTGAGCATCTGATCGGTGAACGGCCCCATGTGAAGGTCCACCACCACGGAAAATTCCGGGTTCTTCATCCGTTCGGCGGCAGCGGCCTCGGCTTCTATCCCCAGCGTCATTCCGTGAGATACGATTTGGACCGAATCGATTTGGATATCGACAAGATCAGGATTCATTTCAATTCCGGACCTGCCCATTGCTGCGAGTATCCGCCCCCAGTTGGGGTCCTGGCCGTAAAAAGCCGTCTTTACCAGCGCGGAATTGGCGACGGTTCTTGCGGCCTTTTCCGCCTGCTCAGCGCTTACGGCCCCTCTTATTTCGATTTTTACAGTCTTCGTTGCACCCTCGCCGTCCTTTACGACCATCCGGGACAGCTCTCCGAGCACGCATGTCAACCCGGCGCGGAAACCTTGCATCCCGGCTTTATCAAGCTCCGCATTTTCGGCCGCACCATTTGCAAGAACAAAAACGGTATCGTTCGTGCTTGTGTCTCCGTCCACGGTTATTCTGTTGAAAGTTGGATTAACCGCTTCAACAAGCGATTCCTGCAGGTTACGACTCGAAATATAAATGTCGCTTACGACAAAACACAACATCGTAGCCATCTGGGGCATAATCATGCCCGCCCCCTTGGCTATCCCCACAATACGGTAGCTGCGGCCGCCGGTCTCCCCTTCAAAAACGCTTACTTTCGGAAACGAATCGGTTGTCATTATCGCCCGGGCCGCATCCATCAGGCCGTCTTTGCGAAGAGCCCCGACAAGTGAAGGCATCGCATGTTCGATTTTCGCCGCCTCGAGCGGGGCACCGATAACTCCTGTGGATGCCAGGAGGACTTCTTCCTGATCGATTCCGAGCTCCGCCGCCGCAGCTTCACCGGCTTTCCTTGCCGCCGGGGGGCCCGAAGCCCCGGTGCATGCATTGGCATTTCCGGAGTTGGCCAGAATTGCCCGCGCTGTTCCGCGGGAGATCCGATCCATGCTGACAAGTACAGGTGCGGCCTTTACGCGATTTGTCGTAAAAACTCCCGCCGCAGAACATGGTTTGTCCGAAAAAATCAAGGCCAGATCGGCCCCACCCTTTTTCTTTATTCCCGCTGCTGCGGCTCCTGCAGAAAAGCCCTTGACAACAATTTGATCCGCTTCCATCGTTCTTCCCTTCCTTTTTTTGCTTCGTGTAACGGCAAGTCAATCTTGAATTTTGATGGTGCCGAAAAAAGTCAAAACAACCCTCCCTCTCGGCGTCGGTATCGTGAGTTGACCGGCGACCTTTTCGACCCCGACGCCGATAAGGCGGGGATGGTACTTTTACGAGCTCATCAATCTTGAATATCGAATCCCGCCTAGCGGCGTCACCAACACTAACACCAACACTAACACCAACACTGATCACGCGCCGCAGGCGCTACTTGTTTCTACCGCAGCATTTTTTATACTTTTTCCCGCTACCGCACGGGCAGGGATCGTTCCTGCCGACCTTCTTTTCGGACCGACGCACGGTGGCTGGTTTACCATCGCCGTCTCCTCGGTTCAAATTGAGCGCACGCTTCTGCTTGGGAGGCTCGACCGCCGGGCGCCGTAACTGTATACGCGCAAGGGTGGAAAGGGTTTCTTCCCGGATCCGGTCGGTCAATTCCTCGAAAAGGGCGAAGCCCTCCTTCTGGTACTCCTTGAGCGGATCCAACTGCCCGTAGCCCCGCAGGCCGATACCGCCCTTCATGTGCTCCATGTCCTGGAGATGCGACACCCACTGCGTGTCGATGATCTGCAACATCACGATTCGCTGGAGGTTTTCCATTTCCTCCCTGCCCAGTTGTTCTTCCTTGCGGGCAAAAGATTCCAGCGCCTGCTCCTTGATGATCCGTGTAAGTTCTTCTGGAGTAAGCGAATCGAAAGCCTCCTCCCCCAGGTCCTCGGCGGTGATTGCGGCTCGAATACCGAACACCCTGGCACAGTTTTCCTTCAGCGAGGTGATGTCCCAGTCCTCGGGGTAACTCTTCGGGTCGATCCATTTGCCCACCAGGTCTTCGGCCTTCTGCTCGATCATATCGTGGATAATTTCACCGACACCGTCACCCCGGAGGATATCCTTCCGCAGTGAATAAATAATCTCCCGGTGCTGGTTCATTACATTGTCGTACTCGAGCAGGTGCTTGCGGATGTCGAAATTATGCGCCTCGACTTTCTTCTGGGCGTTCTCGATCGCACGGCTTATCAGCTTGTGCTCAATCGGCTCTCCTTCCTCCATCCCCATTCTGCCCATGATCGAGGACATGCGATCCGAGCCGAAGATCCTCAACAGGTCATCTTCCAGCGACAAATAAAAGCGGGAAGAACCGGGATCACCCTGCCGGCCCGACCGACCGCGCAGCTGGTTGTCTATCCGGCGGCTTTCATGCCGCTCGGTACCGAGCACATGAAGCCCACCGAGTCCCACAACGCCTTCCCCAAGGACGATGTCGGTCCCCCGGCCGGCCATGTTGGTCGAAATGGTCACCGTTTTTGCCTGACCCGCCCCGGCGATGATTTCGGCCTCGCGTTCATGATGCTTGGCGTTCAACACAGAGTGAGAAATTCCGGCTCTCTTGAGCATCTTGCTGAGCATCTCTGATTTTTCGATTGAAATCGTACCCACCAGTACCGGCTGGCCTTTTTCGTAAAGTGCCTTGATCTCCTCGACGACCGCTGTGAACTTCTCCCTTTCTGTCTTGTAAATCACGTCCGGGTGATCGATCCGGATCATCTCCTTGTTCGTGGGAACAACGACGACATCCAAATTGTAGATGTTGTGGAATTCACCCGCCTCTGTGTCCGCGGTTCCTGTCATACCGGCCAGTTTTTCATACATCCTGAAGAAATTCTGGAACGTGATGCTCGCGAGCGTCTGGTTTTCCCCGGCGACGCTGACCCCTTCCTTGGCTTCCACCGCCTGGTGAAGTCCGTCGCTCCATCGTCGACCCGGCATCATCCTTCCTGTGAACTCATCGACGATCATCACCTGACCGTCCTTTATCACATAGTGAACGTCCTTCTCGAAGAGCCAGTAGGCCTTGATCAACTGCTGCGTCGCGTGCAGCAGTTCGGATGTATTCATGTAGCGGTCTTCAAGCTCTCTCAGTCGTACTGCCTTTTCCTCCTCGCCCAGATCTTCGGCCTCGCGGATTAAATGCCCTTCTTCATCCAGATCAGGCAACGTAAATGATCCCAAGCCGGTTGAACTCAGCAACTGGATTCCTTTTTCCGTCAATTCTACGGAGTTGCTTCGTTCGTCGATTGTACAGAAAAGAATCTGGTCGAGTTCCGGCAGCATCTTCTGGGCGCTGAGCATGCTCTCCATTCGCTCGATTTGTTTTTTAATAGCCTGGCGCTGTGCGAGAATATCCAAAAACATCGGGTTCTTGGGGTCACCCCTCTTGACCTGAACCAATTTTTCTATCAGCTCGTCGTCAAGTTCTCCGTCCCCGTCCAGAGATGCACGAATTTCTGACAGCAAAGACCTGATGATGGCGCTCTGCTTTTTCCTGAGCGTCACGGCCATCGGCTTGACCTGCTCATAGATCTTGGTTTCACTTTGCTCCACAGGCCCGCTTATTATAAGCGGGGTTCTTGATTCATCGATCAGTATACTGTCAACCTCATCGACGATTGCAAAATGAAAATCTCTTTGGACGCACTCCTCCGCGGTGAACTTCATGTTGTCACGCAGATAATCAAAGCCGAATTCGTTATTGGTGCCGTAGGTAATATCACAATCGTAGGCGTTTTTACGGCCGCGATCATCCAACCCATGAACGATCACACCCACCGAAAGGCCGAGAAAGTTGTAAATTTTTCCCATCCACTCGGCGTCCCGTCTGGCGAGGTAGTCGTTCACCGTCACCAGGTGCGCACCACGGCCGGTGAGTGCATTAAGGTACAGAGGGAGCGTCGCTGCAAGCGTTTTTCCTTCACCGGTCTTCATCTCGGCAATCTTACCGTTATGAAGCACGATACCGCCTATTAACTGGACGTCGAAATGCCGCATTCCAAGTGTGCGCACAGAAGCTTCCCTTACGGCCGCAAAAGCCTCCGGAAGAAGATCGTCGAGACTTTCCCCTCCTGCAACCCTTTCTTTGAATTCCGGCGTTTTCCGCGCCAGGTCTTCATCCGAAAGGGGTTTGAAAGCCGCTTCAAGCGCGTTGATGCGCTCGACAATCGGCTGCATATCCTTGAGTTCACGGTCGTTTTTACTTCCAAATATATTCTTGACCAGCGATCCTAACATGGCTTCCTTCCGCTAATGTAATTCATGACATCTTTTATATTATTCCTCACCCATAGCCCTCAACAGTCTCGCACGGGCAACGTTGTGGCCGTACAGCGATCGGTAATAATCGACCCTTGCCCTCGACAGCAATGCCTGCGCATCGAGCACTTCGGTTATCGTTGTCACCTGGGCGCGATAACGTTCTTCATTTACACGGAGGTTTTCTTCAGCCTGTTCGAGGGCCTTGCGTGTCGTGGGTATATTTTTCTCTGCTTCATCCAGTGAAAGAACAGCGGATTTAACTTCGAGCCGTATCGCATCTTCCAACGACTGCTTGTTGTAAAGCAATTCCGACTTTCCTTTCTTTTTCTCGGCTACGGTATTGCGCGTCTTGCCCCAATCCCATAAAGTCCAACTGAGCCCCGCGGTGACATCCCAGCTGCTGGAATCATGCACCACACTTCCATCTACGCCTGGTTCGTCACCCTCACGAATATAGCGGTATGTCAAACCCACCTCCGGATAGTATGCACTTTTGGCCAGGGTGATTTCCTGATCGACTTTGGAAAGGGCGTTGGCTATCATTTTCATTTCCGGACGAAGATCCATCGCCGTATCCACATAATCCTGAAAAACCCCCTCTTCCGGCCTATAAACCAAGATGTCTTCAAGCGTTACCGAGGTTTCTATAGGACGGGACAAAATAATATTGAGCGAACTCCTTGCCAGCGAAGCACCGTTCAACGCGGCTACAAGGTTTTGCCTGGCCTTTGCCAGCTCCACTTCGGCTTTGAGTACATCGTTTATAGGTATGATGCCGACGTTGTAGAAATCCCGCGCCACCTTGACATTGCTCTCGAGCGACTCCACCGCACTTCGGGCGACCTCGACCCCCTTGTCTGCCTCAAGCACCGCAAAATAGCCTTCTTTGACCCTGAAGATGAGATCGAGCTTCTCTATTTCATAATCGAGACGGCTGCTGTCGACCCCCAGCTTCGAAATCTCGTGTGCCGCGGTAAGTGAATATCCCGTGAACAGAGGCTGGCTAACCCTCACATTCCAGCTGAAATTGTCCTTCACCGAAGACGGTACAGACACAGACCCCAGATTCAAATTGGTATCCCGGTCCCGGCGATTATAAGTATAGTCCGTGCCGACTTTCGGGTAAAAATCTGCCTTTGTCTGTTTTTCCACGTACCCGGCTCGCCCTATAGCCTCAGCTTTCGATTTTAGATCAGAGTTGTTATCTACAGCTTCATCTATGCATGCCTCAAGAGTCATAACCCCAGGTGATTCGGTCGATCCGGCCTGGGGCGCACTAAAAAATAGAACCGGCAATATGCAAATCAACCCGGCAAACGTCTTGAGCCCACATGTCATTTCGGCACCTCCTTTAATGTTATAGAACACTTACTATTCCTTAAAACACGCCTTGACGGATGTCAACGTTGATGACTTCATAAAACGTGCCATCCTTTCTTTATCGGCATAGGTATATAGCTATCGGGGTCCTTCCGGGGTTGTCGTCTGGCATGATTACGGCGTGTGGGAGGGTGTCACCAAAGCGCTGGAGGAAATCCAAGAAAAAACCAGCGCGGCCCCGAAACATATCCGCGGCACAAGCCTTGTAATTTCGATCTAAATATCTATTCCTTATTCCGGTTCCCGGTAAAGCCCCAAAATCCCGGATCGAGCAAGCTTTTCGATTCCCGTCGGTTCAAGAAGCCGAATCAGGGTATCTATCTTTTCATGGGAACCGGTCACCTCGAAAATATAATGCGTATGCCCGGTATCCACGATTCTTCCACCGAAACTTTTGATGATTGAGTAAATGTCCGCCCTGTCCGCCGGCAGAGCCTTAACGCAAATCAACGCCAATTCGCGCTGGACTGCATTGAGACCGGTCATATCCCGGACTTTGATAACGTTTACCAGCCGTCTCAAGTTTTTGAAAATCTGTTCGAGCTGCTCAGGAGTGGAATTTGTCGTTATAGTGATCCGCGACATTTCAGGGTTGGCGGTGGGAGCCCCGCATATCGTCTCGATGTTGTAACCTCTTCCCGCAAACATCCCAGCCACCCGGGCGGTCACTCCCGGCTCGTTTTCGACAAGCATCGTGATCGTATATCTTTGTAAATGATCCGCCATTCAATCAAGCTCCCCCACTGGTTTAGATTACCGTCCCCGGCGGAACTCGATTTTTTCTCTACCGCTGAGGAGTCTTTTATAGCGGATATCATATTTTCGATCTGGATTCCATTCAAAACAAAATTTGATGGCGTCAAGGTTGATGAGTTCGTAAAAAGACAAAACAACCCTGTCCTTCGGGGTCGAGGATGGTACGTTTTACGAAGCCGTCAAATTTTGATGAAACCGTAAAAAGTGAAAACAATCATGTCCCTCGTTGTCGCTGTCGTTGTCGGCGTCGGTATTGGAAGTTGACGGACGACCTTTTCGACCCCGATACCGATCCCGACCCCGACGCCGATAACGCGGGGATGGTACTTCTTACGGTGTCATCAATTTTCAAAAAAGAATATACACGCATGGGCATCGCCGCATTGACTTAAGTCAAAGGGGTCCATAAAGTTCAGATAGTTTTCTACGTAAAGAACAGTGATGCAGGCTCGCATAGGGCCTCGCTTTTGAATCTTTAATTTTCAGGAGGAAGCGATGAAAATCCTTGAAGATCTGATAGCCTCATTAAACACGGAATCTCCGGTCTACGATATCCGGCAGGGTCTTTTTCATACCGCGGTGGTTACCCGCAATTGCGGGCTTGCTGCAACATTGCCGAAGGATGCGATGCGCCAGAAACCACCATTGATGCGCCTGGCCGGCACACTCCTTGAGCTGAGCGCACTCGAGCTTGCAAGGCTTTCGATGTCCGACAGCATCCCCGAAGCAGCGGTTGGGATGGCTGCCATCAATTCGCTGCTTGATGTAGACGAAAGAATGTGCATCGAACTGAATGCGGCGGAGCTCATCATCGAAAAAGGAGCCGGAAAACGAGTCGCCATCGTCGGTCATTTTCCTTTCGTGCCAAGGGTCAAGGAAAAAGCCTCTCAATTATGGGTCATCGAAAAGAATCCAACGGCCGATGACCTGGAAGAGCACGCCGCGGCCGAGGTAATCCCGCGCGCAGATGTCGTGGCCGTCACCGGCACCGCCTTGACCAACCACACTCTCGAAGGCCTTCTGGAACTATGCAGGCCCGACGCATTCGTCGTTATGCTCGGAGACACCGTCCCGGTTTCACCTCTACTGTTCGAACTGGGCGTGGATGCTTTATCCGGCACCAGGGTTGTAGACACTGAAATTGTACTGCGATGCGTAAGCCAGGGGGCTAATTTCAGGCAGATCAAGGGAATACGCAAGGTGACAATGATTAAAAAGTAGCAATTATTACTTGCGGTAAGATACAGTCATATTATATAATTTTAAAGATATGCATCCTAATCACCCTTTCCGGGAGGATTGCTGCAAGATGGATGCAATATATTTATGTTCACTTTAAGAGAGGAGAGCAACATGGCAAGTCATGAAGTATCCGCCGATTATCGATACGGTCTCAGCCGCCGCAAGTTTCTCCAACTGACAACCATGTCTGCCGTGGCGGTAGCAACTGGCTGCGCAACAAACCCGGTCACCGGTCGGAGCCAGCTCATGCTTTTCTCCGAACAGGATGAAATTCAAATCGATCGACAGTACGCGCCGCTTCAGTTTTCCACCGATTACGGCCCCACACAGGACAACGTGCTGAATGCTTACGTGAGCGGTATCGGGAAGAACCTGGCATCCAGGAGTCACAGGCCGCACATGCCTTATTCCTTCAGGGTGGTAAATGCCAACTACGTAAACGCCTATGCTTTTCCCGGCGGCAGCATCGCCTGCACCCGAGGGATACTGCTGACCCTTGAAAATGAAGCCGAGCTGGCCGCATTGCTCGGCCATGAAATCGGCCATGTGAACGCCCGACACACAGCCGAGCAAATGTCTAAAAGTCAGCTTTCCAGCATTGTGGTAAGCGGCTTATCCATCATCGCCGACAGAGCCGCCGGTATGGGCCAGGTAGCCTCAACGCTCGGTGGGATAAGCGCCGGAGCATTCCTGGCCCGCTACAGCCGAGATAGCGAACGCCAGGCTGACGCCCTTGGGATGGAATACATGGTTAAATCCGGCTACAGCCCCGATGGCATGGTGGGTCTTATGGACATGCTCAATGAAAAAAACAAATCCAGGCCGAGCGCCCTCGAGCTAATGTTCACCACTCATCCGATGAGCGACGAGCGGTACCGAAACGCGGTCCATTCGGCCGCCACAACTTACGCCGCATCTAAGAACCTCCCCCTTAACCGTGAGCGTTACATGGATAACACCGCGGCGGTTCGCGCCATTAAAGGGGCCATCGAAGAGATGCAAGACGGCGATGAGGCTATGGGGTCCAAAAATTACCGGCAGGCCGAAAGCCACTACAGCAAAGCACTCAAAAGGGCGCCGAATGATTACGCCGGATTACTCTCAATGGCAAAATGCCAGCTGATGCAAAAAAACTACTCTGAGGGCGCCAGGTATGCCAACAGGGCGAAATCCGTCTACCCCGGGGAGGCCCAAGGCCACCATCTGAGCGGCTTCGCGGCGCTGAACCTGAAAAAATTTGAATCCGCCTATCGGGATTTTCAAACCGAACAACGCCTGGTGCCGCAAAACCCCACCTCAATCTTTTTCATGGGGTATTCTCTCGATGAAATGGGTCGCAGAGACGACGCCGCCCGCGAATATCAACGATATTTGCAGCACGTTCGCCAGGGCGAGTA
>JAWOBE010000171.1:0-2761 GCA_046498185.1 Desulfatiglandaceae bacterium
CGGTACAAATAAAGAGCGGGCAAGTAGTTTTTACCGATATATATATGGTCGATAGGGCAAAGTTGGTACAAGTCAATCTCCGCGATGTCACCGAACGTAAACGGATGGCTGAGGCGTATGAAAATGAACGCGCATATCTATCTGCCGTGATTGACAATATCGGAGAAGCCATTGTAATTTGCGATGCAGAAGGTCGAATTGTCAGGTTTAACGAAACTGCGCGACGGTTGCACGGTCTGCCTGAACAGTCTATTCCCTCAGATCTATGGGCCGAGCACTATAGCCTGTATCAGCAGGACGGGATTACCCCGCTACCCACGGAGGACATTCCCCTGTTCCGCGCTCTGCAAGGCGAATGTGTTAAAGATGTAGAAATTGTAGTCGCGCCCAAACACAGCCGTCCTTATTTCCTGGTATGCAATGGGCAGGCGCTAACCGATGAGACGACTGGCAAGATATATGGTGCGGTCGTTGCGATGTATGACATCACCGAGCGCAAGCAGGCCGAGGATGCTATCAGAGCGAGCGAAGAGAAATACAGGTCCATACTGGAAGAAATCGAAGACGGCTATTTTGAAGTGGACCTGGCCGGAAACTTTACATTTTTCAATGATTCCATGTGCCGGATACTGGGATATTCAAGTGACGAATTAATGGGTATGAATAACAGGGCATTTATAGACACTGAGAATGCTGATAAAGTTTATAATGCCTTTAATCAAGTGTTTACAAGCTGTAAACCTTTAAAAGCGTTTGATTGGGAGCTTATTAAAAAAGACGGGGAAAAGTGCTATGTGGACACCTCCGTTTCTCTAATCAAAAATGCCAATGGCGAGGCAATCGGTTTTCGCGGTATTGCAAGGAACATTACTGAGCGCAAGCAGGCGGAAACCTATCGCGAGATGGGCCGGGAGATATTGCAGATTTTGCACGAGCCGGGCCACCTGCAGGAGTCCATCCAGCGCGTCCTCGCTGTATTGAAGACACGGACCGGGGTCGATGCCGTGGGCCTGCGCCTGCAAGAGGGCGAGGATTTTCCCTATTTCGTCCAGGAAGGTTTTTCCAAGGATTTTCTGTTGACCGAAAACACGCTGCTCGAACGCGGCAAGGATGGCGGCGTGTGCCGGGACAAGGACGGCAATGTCCACCTGGAATGCACCTGCGGCCTGGTCATATCCGGCAAGACCGATCCTTCCAACCCGCTCTTCACCAAAGGGGGAAGCAGTTGGACCAACGACTCCTTTCCCTTGCTCGACCTGCCGTCCGATCAGGATCCCAGGCTGCATCCTCGGAACAACTGCATCCATCAGGGCTATGCCTCCGTGGCCTTGATCCCGATTCGGATTCAGAACCAGATGTATTCAAGGGAGACCTGTATCCGTCATGGTTTTAGCTCCATGGCCCAGGTGCCGGTTCGGACCAGCGACCAGATTGTGGGGCTGATCCAGCTCAATGACAAGCGCAAAGGCCGGTTCTCCCTTGAAACGATTGAAATTCTGGAAGGCATTGCCGCGCATGTCGGATCGGCCCTGATGCGCAAGCAGTCGGAGGAGGATTTGGAGAAAAGCTTTTCCTTGATTGATGCTACTATGAACTCTCTGGAGGAGGGTCTTCTGATCGTAAATATGGAAGGCAAAATTATCATACATAACAGGGCTTTTTTAGATCTTTGGAAAATCCCCCCCGAGTTGGAATCTTCAAGCGATGAAATGCTTTTGGAACATGTAGTTTCACAACTGGTAGATCCGGTAGCCTTTTTGTCTAAAGTCAGACAGTTGTACGATGAGCCTGAAGAGAGCAGCTTCGATGAAATAGCCTTTGCCGATGGCCGTGTGTTTGAACGCTATTCTCAGCCCCAGTGGCAGGGCAGTCAGATTACGGGCAGAGTCTGGTGTTTTAGGGACATCACCGAGCGTAAACAGGCCGAACAAGAGTTGCGTGCAAGCGAGGAAAAGTATCGAAGAATAGCGGAAAACATTACAGACGTGGTCTGGACCATGGACTTGAATCTGAATCCGACTTTTGTAAGCTCTTCGATTCGAAAATTGCTGGGCGAGACCCCGGAAGAGCACATGCGGCGAACCATGGCGGAAAAGTATCCGCCGGTTTATCTAGATAAAATATACCAAATGCTTGCCGAAGAGCTTGAAAAAGAAAATGACCCGGCAATTGACAAAGCCAGATCGCGGTTGATCGAAGTTGAGCATTACAAAGCGGATGGCTTCACTATATGGGTGTCTATGAATATTTCTGCTATTCGTGATGAATACGGCAACCTTGTCGGTTTACAGGGCGTAGCGCGCGATATCACTGAGCAGAAAAAACAGGAGGAAAAACAGAAAAAACTCCAAGCCCAACTCAATCAGGCCCAGAAAATGGAATCCGTCGGCCGCCTGGCCGGCGGTGTCGCCCACGATTTCAACAACATGTTAACTATTATCAACGGCTATGCCGAAATGATGGCAGATGTGCTGCCATCTTCCGACCCCATGTATGAAAGCGTTCAGGAAATTCAGGATGCCGGTAAACGCTCCGCGGTTATCGTGCGCAAGCTTTTGGCTTTTGCAAGGAAGCAAACCATCGCCCCTGTCCCCATGAACCTGAACGACAGCGTATCCGGCATGCTCAAAATGCTGCATCGGCTTATCGGCGAGAACATCGACCTGCTCTGGAATCCCGGGAAAAACACCTGGCCGGTAAAAATGGACCACTCCCAGCTTGATCAAATCCTGGCGAATCTCGTGGTCAATGCCCGCGATGC
>JAWOBE010000043.1:0-3990 GCA_046498185.1 Desulfatiglandaceae bacterium
AACAAACCCGCGGATCAAAAAAACAACCGCTACCCACACCGGTATAACTCTGAGATCCACGAGCACCACCCAGAGCACATTTTCTACCACCCGGTCGATGGCGATATCAAATATGGCTCCGAATAATGACGTTTCATTGCGCTTACGAGCAATATATCCGTCAACAGCGTCAAGGACAAAAATGATCACCAGCAGGGGGCAGTTAACCAGCTGCAGATTGGGGTTTTGGGCGTAGGCCAGTACAATCAGAACCATCAGCAGGAGGAATCGACCCAGTGTGATCAGGTTTGCCATAGTTGCTCAATCAAAAAATTGCATGAATTTCTTTTCAGTGAATTAATCAGTGAATTAACATATACAAATTCCAATACCCAAACGACTCTTATAGAAAACTGTATCAGCATGTGAGATCTCAGATCAGATTGGAATCGATATTCCGCCTTATATTACTTAGAAATCAGGCGCAGGATGTTCAGGCACTTCAGATCGAAAGCCGGTTTCGGTTTTTTTTAAAATACCACAAGGAAAACTGATATTGCAATATGTAAGAGTAATCATAAAAAAGCCCGTGCGCGGGCAAGTTTTAAGACCTGTAATAATACGCATTCGGGTAAAGATATCATCCACCTCAAAATCCTGAGACATCCAACCGTTTTTTATGAATTTTCAAAGTGTTATTTCGTTTATTCGCAACAAGGTCTGATTTTGTTTTTCACCTCCTTCAGCCTTGCATTATGCAAGGTCATATCACCCTCCACCTTTCAAATTTCAAGGCCACCCCCTTCTGCAAGCCATATAACTTATTGAAAACACTTATTTTGATGTATGGCACGACTGTTGCTATTTACAGGCAAGATTGATCTCGGACCGAATAATGAGGATGCCAAGATCAAGGAAGGTATCGACAACGAGGACCAGAATGAAAAATAATCGATTCATAGTCATCGTTGGGTGCGGGGCCGGCTATCATTATGATGTCGGCGAGCCGTCGTCACCCGAAGAGGAATGGGCTTCAAGCCCGATCCAATGTATGGAAAAGGCTATTGACAAAAAGCCCGGGATCATCGTGATTCTTTTTGGCAAAATGCCTATTCGAGAGCGGGAAGCCCTCGTGGAACTGAGTGCCGCGTTGAAACGAAACATCCATACCCGAAGATGTCGCTTACTGGCGTTGCTCTATTCAAAGCACCGCAAACTGATTGAAGATTTGAAGCAGGCGAAAGTCGATTATGTTCGGTATATCGGTGATGCCGAATTGGATTCAACCCGGCTGCGGGAGATCATCGATGGACTGGGGCCGGATGATATCTTGGAAAGACATCTGACAATGTTATGTCCTTTTTTAAATTACAGCAAGATCGATTCCCGTCACGAAATGAAGATGTGCGGGGCATACCTGAATCGGATGGTCCTGGGCGGTCGGCGGCTCCACGAGATCTGCGAGACCGAAGACCATTTTCACTGTGAATACTATCTAAATCCAAGACTCAAACCATGACGCTTGGGACGAAAATACTCAAGGCGCATCCGGCAACCCTCGTATTGGCCAGTTTTCTCCTGGCCATAACCGCTGGTATGCTCATGCTCAAACTCCCGATTTCCACCCAAACCAGTCATATTTCTTGGGTGGATGCCCTGTTCACGGCCACGTCCGCCGTATGCGTCACCGGTCTGGTGGTGGTGGATACAGGGAGCTATTTCACTGTTTTTGGACAATGCGTGATCCTTGCGCTTATCCAGATCGGCGGGCTTGGCGTGATGACCATTTCCGTAGCTCTCTTCCGATGGATCGGCAGGAATGTCTCTTTTCGACATCGAATGGTCATGCAGGACCTGTTCGCCCATACGCCGCGCGAGGATATCTTCGGCCTCGTAAAAAGCATTGTCCTGTTCACACTCGGTGCGGAAGTCATCGGGGCTGTTTTGCTGACCCTTCACTGGAACCGGGAACTTCCCTTTTTGCGTGCCGTTTATACGGCGGTTTTTCACTCGGTTTCGGCGTTTTGCAATGCCGGGTTTGCCCTGTTCTCCGACAGCATGGTGCGCTACAGCGACAACCTTCTCCTTAACACAACCGTATGCAGCCTGATTGTGGCAGGGGGCATCGGGTTTCCGGTGCTCTACGACCTTCAATCCTGGTTTGAGAAACGAAAAGAAAAAAGGGTTCGCCTATCGATACAGACCAAGACGGTTTTAATGACGACCTTGGTCCTGATCGCCTCCGGAGCTTTGATGTTTGCATTTTTGGAGCGACAGAATCTGGGAAATGCGCAGGCTCTTCCGCATCGTATCCTGGCTCCGCTGTTTCAATCCATAACGTGTCGCACCGCCGGGTTCAACACGGTGGATATCGCGTCGCTGAAAGACGCCACCCTCGCCATGATGATCTTCCTTATGTTCTTCGGCGCGTCACCAGGCTCCTGTGGCGGTGGAGTCAAAACTACGACACTGGCGCTTCTGACGGCATTCACCGTGAGCCGGGTACGCAGAATGCGACGGGTCAATATGTTCAAAAAGAGTATCCCCACGGAGACCGTGACCCGCAGCGTATCGCTGATTCTCGTTTCCATAGGGATTATCGGCCTGGTTTTGTTTTTGATCCTCGTTGGCGACATTGCCGGTAATCACGAGGGGGGCGCCCCCCGAAGGTCATTTCTCGTTTATTTCTTCGAGACAGTATCGGCATTCGGAACGGTGGGTTTGTCCATGGGGATAACACCGGCACTTAAAACGTGGGGCAAGTGCTGGATCATTTTGATGATGATCCTCGGCCGGGTGGGTGTGCTGACCTTTTCATACATTATTGTCGGAACCGGCACGACCACCGGAATTGAGTATTCCGAAGAGAACTTGATGATCGGATAGACAAACGGAGAATGCATATGAAACACTTTGCAGTTATAGGACTCGGCAATTTCGGCTTTTACGCCGCCAGGGCTTTATTTGAAGATGGAAATGAGGTTGTTGCAATCGACACGGACAAAGCCAGGGTGCAGGCCGTCGATCCCTATTCCACGGAGGCCGTCGTTCTCGATGCTACGGATAAGGAAGCTTTGAAATCCCTGGGTCTGGAAAACATGGACGGGGTGATCGTTTCCACCGGCACCAAGATCAGCACCAGCATTCTGATATGTCTGCACCTTCATGAAATCGGGGTCAGGAAAATTTTGGCCAAGGCCCTGGATGATGACCATGGGAAAATCCTCAAACGGGTGGGGGCCACCGAGATCATCCATCCGGAACGGGACATGGCCCTGCGCATATCCCGGGGCTTATCCCGGCCTAACGTTCTGGACTTCATTCCGCTCGCGGATGAGTTTGATCTCATCCAGGTGGGCCCGCCGGGCGAGTTCATCGGGAAAAGCCTGAAGGAACTGAATTTGCGGGCCAGATACAATGTGCACATCATCGCCATCAAGGAACTGGTTCCGGAGAATTTCGTCCTGGTTCCGCCGGCAAGTTTTGTGATAAAGGACAGCGATATCATGATTATTCTGGGTAAATCCGAGGATATTCGACGGATCAAGGCATTGAAGTAACCCTACCGTCGCCGGCTGTGGAAATTAAGATTTACGCCCCTGTCTGCCGGCAGGATTCCGCCGCATCGGAACAGCCTTTCAATTCTCCGGGTCTGTGGGAGCAGATCGGGAGCCTTTATTACGAGCGAGCGGGTCTGTCCAAAAACAAAGAGAAACTGCTCCAGATGGTAAAGTACGTTCCTTCCAACGTTCCTATCTTTTCTTTTAATCGGAAACTCCGTTTGACAATAGATCTTCCTCTGATATATTTTATTCGTGTTTCGTCATTGCAACCGAAAATAACAACCGACGAATCAATGACGTCCGATCAGCAAAGAAAGAATACCGAGATTGTAACGAGATGCCCGATTGGTTTCATAACCGCTTGAACCGCGCGCACCCCACCAACCTGCTTTTGATGAGCTATCTGGTGACTATCGCCATTGGCACGCTGGCTTTGATACTGCCGGCC
>JAWOBE010000047.1:0-21186 GCA_046498185.1 Desulfatiglandaceae bacterium
CCGGGAAGGTCATCATGCGAAAATTCGAACTATTCGGAAAATATCCGAAAAATTGGGCATACCGATTGCGATACTGCAGGATCTCGGGGGGCCGAAAATCAGAATTGGAACGGTAGCCGAACCCGGCGTAAGGCTCGAAGTCGGCGATAAATTCATACTCACATCAGAGCCTCTTGAATTTGGCACTTTCAGAGTTTCCGTGTCTTATCCCCGGCTGCCCGGAGAAGTGAGGGAAGGGGATACCATCCTTCTCGCAGACGGCATGCTGGAATTGAAAGTGGTTTCGGTCAGAGAACCCGACATTCACTGTGAGGTTGTCCAGGGAGGAATTTTGACCTCTCATAAAGGGATCAATCTGCCTTCCAGGACAGTGGGGCTGCCGGCCTTGACCGAGAAAGACAGGGACGATCTTCTGTTCGGGATTTCAGAAGGCGTCGATTACGTAGCGGCCTCTTTTGTCAGAGATCCGGAAGATGTTTTTCGGGTAAAAAAATTAATAAGTGAAAACGGCGGCGATATACCCCTGGTGGCCAAAATTGAAAAACATGAAGCGATAAAAAATCTGGATGAAATAATGACCGCCGCTGACGGCGTGATGGTGGCAAGGGGGGATTTGGGCGTGGAAATTCCGCTCGCGGAAGTGCCCCTGATTCAAAAAAGAATAATAAAGGAGGCCAACCTGAAGGGCAAGCCTGTAATCACCGCGACCCAGATGCTTAGGTCAATGGTGGAATCCCCCAGACCCACGCGGGCGGAGGCAACCGATGTGGTGAACGCTGTCCTGGACGGCACCGACGCGGTCATGCTATCCGAAGAAACTGCTATGGGTGGCTACCCTGTTGAAGCCGTCCGATTCATGGTAGACCTTCTCCGGAGTGCAGAACAAGGGTTTCCGCACAAACAATACCTGGCGATGAGGCCTGAGACCATTGTGTCAACCTCTGTTGCACACGCCTCTTGCGTTCTGGCGGCTCATTTGAATGCCGCCGCAATCGTTCCCAACACGCAATCCGGTTTGACGGCGATTCATATTTCGAGATTCAGGCCGGCGTGTCCGATTCTGGCTCTTTCTCCACATGTTTCCACGGCCAGGAGACTTTGCCTTTACTGGGGTGTGCAGCCCCGGGTGATTACGAGGCCTAAAGACACCGATGACATGATAGACACAGCCGCGAAATCGGTGTGCGATTCAGGGCATGTTTCCACCGGAGATCTGGTCGTGATAACGGCCGGGCAACCTGTATGGGTACCCGGAACGACAAACATGATTCGTGTCAAAAAGATTTAAGTAAAGGACTTTATTTGCCGATGGTTGCAACCATGACGGCCTTGATTGTATGAACACGGTTTTCCGCCTGGTCGAAAACTTTGGATCGCGGATGCTCGAACACTTCATCGGTCACTTCGCACACATCGGGAAATTTCACGGAGATTTCGGTGTCGGGGCCGTGAAAGCTCGGGAGACAATGGAGGAAGATCACATTTGGGTTTCCGGTTTTCTCAATCATTTTTTCGTTGACTTGAAAGGGTTTCAATATGCCGATACGCTCCGGGAGCCTGTCCTCGTCTCCCATAGATGCCCACACATCGGTATAAATAACGTCGATACCTTCCACTCCTTCATCAATGCTTGAAGTACATGTGATTCGCGCACCGCTGGGCAACGCAGACTCCCGGGCCTCGGCCAGGAGGCGTGGATCCGGATAAAGGGACTCATCGGTGACGATCCTGAAATCCAGCCCCATTTTCGCCGAACCGATCATGAGTGAGTTGGCGACGTTGTTGCTTCCATCGCCCACGTAAGCCATCTTTACACCTTTAAGACCTCCGACGCACTCCATTACCGTCATAAAATCTGCAAGTACCTGGGTGGGATGAAATTTATCAGTCAACCCGTTCCAAACAGGAACTCCTGCGTAAGCCGCCAGTTCTTCGGCGGTTCGGTGCAAAAAGCCCCTGAATTGTATTCCGTCGAACATTCGCCCCAGAACCCTGGCGGTGTCTTTCACGCTTTCCTTTTTTCCGAGCTGAATATCGTTTTTACCGAGATACTCAGCATGGCCGCCTTCGTCGTTGCATGCAACGACGAAGGCGCACCTGGTCCTTGTAGAAGGCTTTTCGAAAATCAGCGCGATGTTTTTACCTTCAAGATTTCTGGACCGGATCCCGGACATTTTATCCTGCTTGAGCTTGATTGAGAGCTCAAGCAGGTAATCGATCTCGCCCGGCAGGAAATCCTTCAACGTCAGGAAATTCCTTCCCTTTAGATTGACGGACATTTCATCCCCCTCCATTAACGGTGCCCAAGGCTAGGGTATCATGCGTTCTATGGATGCCGTTTTTTTGAGCTCGCTTAAATAATCGGCGGCTGCTTCTTTTCCTTTTTCCTGCCTCAAATGAACGGTCAGGCGGTCTTTGATTTCAGCCAGGGGAACTGTTTTTTCAGGTTGCTTTTCCACCAACTGTATTAAATGCAGACCGAATTGGGTCTCGACGATTTCACTGACAGCTCCGGGTTCGAGGGCGAAAGCGGTTTCTTCGAATTCCGGCACCATCTGACCTTTACCGAAAAAACCGAGGTCTCCATTCTGGGAAGAGCTGGGGCAGTCGGAATGTTCCTTGGCGAGTTCTCCGAAATCTTCTCCGCTTTCAACCTTTTCACGGAGTGATGAAAGGAGCTCCCTGTTTTTTTCAATTTTTTCCGGAGGAGTATCAGGCTTTTTTTCAAGCAGTATATGGCGTGCCCGTACCTGTTCCGGCATTGTAAAGGCCTCGGGATGTTCAGCGTAGAAATTTTCGACCGCCTTGTCGCTTACTTCGGCTTTTTGTACGAAAACTTCGTCCACATATTTGCTGATAGCCATGCCTCTTTTAATATGTCTTTTTAAGTTTTCTTCAGTCATGCTCATATCTTCCAGGGCTTTTGTGAATACTTCCTCGTCCGGGAATCTGCCTTTGAGCGTATCCATCTGCTCGTTGACGGATTCTTCATCGATTGAAACTCCGGTTTTTATACTTTCCTGGTAAAGAAGCTCTCTGTCGATCAATTCGTCGAGCACTTTTGTCCGGAAGGAGCCTTGTCCGTCGTCGCTGGTTTCACCTTGGTTGAATCCTTTTGCCGCCGCGTTTTTCATCTCCCATTGGAAATCGGACAACGGAATCGACGACCCATTAACAGTTGCAACCGGGTCCGGAGTTTCGACTTTTTGTGCATTTTCCGATTCAGCTCCAGCAACCGTTGAGAGGGCGATGAGCAGGCAAAACGTTAAACATCCGGTGATTAATCGATACATAAAAAATCTCCTTTTCCGCGCGATGCGCTTGCCGGATAACACTATAATCATCCGGTCGATTGATAGTTCTACTCTTGGTTGATTTCCGGCGGCGGTGCACAATCGGAAGTGTCCCCGGCGAGCTTCGAAAGTGCATGAGGCAGGGCCGGAAGAACTACTTCCAGGTTTTCCAGGGCGCCGCGAGTGCTTCCGGGCAGGTTCACTATAAGGCAAGTGTTTCTTACACCGGCCACTGCTCTTGAAAGCATTGCGTGAGGGGTTACCGACATGCTTTTAGCTCGCATAGCCTCAGGGATACCGGGTACTGCATACTCTATAATCTCCTCTGTTGCCTGGGGCGTGACATCCCTGGGGCTTAGACCGGTGCCGCCGGTGGTAACGATCAGGGACAGTTCTTCTTCGTCGACCCATTGGACAAGGGCCTGCGCAATCAACGGCTGTTCATCGGGCACGATCTTTTGGAGTAAGACCGAATACCCCTGTGAAGAAAGCAGATTTGAAACCGCTTTCCCGCTTTCATCGATTCTCAACCCTGCGTAGCCTTTATCGCTTATCGTCAGTACACCAGCTTTTAAATCCTGGCCCATGGCAGCTCTCCGAATGAACCAAAAGCACAAAATCCGAAACCTCCTTTGAGGGAATACCTTAAGGAGTATTTCGGATTGTGGAAGTGATTAATTGAATAAACATTTACTCCTGATCTTTAGCAGCAGCTACTATTTTTTCGGCGAGCTGTGCCGGAACTTCTTCATAATGAGAATGCTCCATTGTAAAAAAGCCACGGCCCGCCGTCATAGAATTCAAATCGAGTGCATACTTAAGGACTTCGGCCATGGGGACGCTTGCTTTTATCACCTGGTATTTCCCAATACTGTCCATCCCCAGGACCCTTCCTCTACGGCCGTTTAAGTCGCCCATTACATCTCCCATAACTTCTTCGGGCAGGGTGATTTCCATTTTCATCACCGGTTCCAGCAGTATGGGATTAGCCTCCTGGATGGCCTTTTTCAGGCACATGCTTGCAGCTATCTTGAATGCCATTTCAGACGAATCCACATCGTGGGATTTACCATCGTAGAAACGTACTTTCATGTCAACCAGAGGATAACCCGCGAGGAACCCCTGCGGGAGCGCTTCGACGATACCCTTTTCCACGGCGGGAACAAAATTTCGCGGCACGTTCATTCCTACGAGGGCCTCTTCAAACTCGAAGCCGGAACCCCGTTCAAGGGGGGCCACGTCGAAGTGAACTTCGGCGAACTGACCGCGGCCACCGGTCTGTTTTTTGTGCCTGTAGATTACTCCTTTAACTTCTTTTTTTATTGTTTCACGATAAGGCACTTTAACCGGGTTGAGAGTAACCTCTACACCGTATTTGCGGTTCAGCTTTTCACAGGTTGCCTCCAGGTGAATCTGCCCGGTGCCGGAAAGGATTATCTCGGATGTTGTCTGGTCCCTGCCGAGTTTCAGCGTCGGGTCTTCGTCCAGAAGTTTCGAAAGAGAACTGAACACCTTGTCTTCGGTGCCCTGGACTTTTGCCTCAACGGCATACGAAATGACCGGGGGCATTAACTCGGCTGATTTATATACAATCTGTGAATTAAGCGCACAGAGGGTGTCGCCGGTGGCCGTTTCCTTCAGCTTGGGGATCGCGACGATATCGCCGGCCACGGCTGCTTCTATAGGCTGTTGTTTTTTCCCCTCCACCAAAAACAGCTGACCGAATTTTTCTTTTACATCTTTGGTGGAATCGTAAACAGTGGTATCGGATTCAAGCTTACCGGAAAATATGCGCAACAGTGTAAGTTTACCTGCAAACGGATCCGCTATGGTCTTGAAGACGAGGCCTGAGAACGGAGCGTTTTCCTCCGGCGGCATTTCGATTTCTTCGTCGCTTCCAGGCTTGAGGCCTTTCTTGGGGGGTCTTTCGGCCGGAGACGGGAAAGCCTGGATTATCAGGTCCATCAAATTGGCAACACCGATGTTCAGCGTCGCCGAGCCGCACATCAGCGGGATCAACATGCCGGATTTTACGCCTTGTACGAGGGTGTTTTCGATTTCTTCGTCAGACAATTCTTCACCCTCGAGATATTTTTCCATAAGGTCGTCATCCGCTTCGACGATGTTCTCAATCATTTTTTCGCGCCACTCTGCGGCGGTTTCTTCTAATTCCGCCGGTATGGCGGTGTTTTGGAACTTCCCGCTACCGTCCTTTGAATATATGTTCGCCTTCATTTTCACGAGGTCAACGACACCCTCGAAAGCTTCTTCGGCACCTATCGGTATCGCGATTGGTGTGGCCTTTGTCTGAAAAGTCGTGGCGACGTCGTCGACCATGCGGTAAAAGTCGGATCTTTCCCTGTCCAGCTTATTTATAAACACGATTCGGGGCAAGCCCTCTTGATCGGTGAATTCCCATACTTTTTCGGTGCCTACCTTGACTCCTGCGGTTGAATCTATGGCAACCACCGCGGCATCAGCGGCTTGAAGCGCGAGGCGGGCTTCTGATATGAAATTGTAATCTCCAGGGGTATCGAGCAGGTTGATGATTTGCTTTTTCCAGGTGCAGTGGTGCACTGCGGTGCTGATCGTTATACCTCTTTTTATTTCCTCGGGTTCATAGTTCAGGTTCGAGGTACCGTCGTCTACTTTGCCCAGTTTGCTGGTCGCTTTCCCGTTGAATAGCACAGCTTCAGCCAGTGAGGTTTTTCCGGAACCCGCATGTGCCACAAAAGCTATATTTCTTAGTAGTTCGGTTTTTCTTTCCATACAAAACCCTTTCCTAATCAATCTGAAATTTCGTACACTATTGCCTGCCGTTTATCTTTGCAACCCGAAAGGAAATTCCTCCCCAGCGTGGCCCCTGAAGGAGCCATAACAGAAGTGCGGTCAGGACCCATCATATTTAGCGTTTACACCGAGGAAATAAAGTCAAATGAGGAAAATACATCAATTTCAAAAACAAAGTCAAGGTAAGAATAGCCGACCCTATTTTTTCATTGCGAATTCCCGGAAAAATGTTAGACTTTGCGCTTTGATAACGGGCTTTCAATATGCCTGAGGGGGCTCGCGTGCAACTTGCACCGCTGATAGAATCATTTGTACGGTATCTGGAGATTGGTAAAAACTATTCATTCAACACGGTGAAGGGTTACCGAGCGGACCTCTATCAGTTTGCAGCTTTTCTCGAAGAGCGCTTGGAGCTGAACAAAAAGGACGTCCGCGTTGAATCTATAGACATAACACGTATAAGGGAATACCTCGCTTTTCTCTTTACGAGGCTCAAACGAAAAACGATCGCCCGAAAGCTGTCTGCTTTGCGATCGTTCTTTGTTTTTCTCGAAAAGCGGGGAATCGTGACCGTAAATCCGGCTACGGAGATTTCCTCTCCGAGGCTGGAGAAAACGATACCGGTTTATCTTTCGGTGGATGAAATGTTCCGCCTGCTTGAAGGCGCTGACCGCCGTGATCCACTGGGTCTGAGGGACCTTGCGATTCTTGAAACCCTTTATTCAACCGGCCTGAGGGCCGGTGAACTCACCTCTTTGAATTTCGCTGATGTGAGTTTCGAGGAGCGTCTTGTCCGGGTAAGAGGTAAAGGGGGTAAGGAACGTGTTGTTCCCATAGGACGCCGTGCGGCAGCTACACTCGAACATTATTTGAGAGCGGTGGAAAGCCTCCGTAAAAAGAAACAGTGGAATGAAAAAGGCGGCGGGGCATTGTTTGTAAATTTTCGCGGGGGGAGGCTTACGAGTAGAAGTGTGAGATCGATCGTAAAACGATATGCTGGACGTAGCGGTGCTCCATCGGATATAAGCCCGCATTCGATGCGTCACAGTTTTGCAACACACCTGATGGACGGCGGAGCAGACCTCCGTTCCGTTCAGGAATTGCTCGGGCATTCAAGCCTGTCGACTACGCAGCGATATACCCATGTGAGCCTCGATCGTCTCATGGAAGTATATGATAAATCCCATCCCAGAAGTAAATAGCACGGGCACGGGTTTTGTGACTGTGCTGAGGAGCGGTTGAAATGTTTTCTATGGAAAGCGGAGGAAGAATCAATTCCGGTGCGCGGTTCCGGGCGACGACCATTTTATCGGTGAGGAAAAACGGGAGTACCGTGATGGCCGGTGACGGTCAGGTGACCCTGGAAGATACGATAATGAAACATCGGGCGGCAAAGGTTCGCTTGTTGTACAAGGATCAGGTGCTTGTTGGTTTTGCCGGAGCTTCCGCCGATGCCTTCAGCCTGCTCGAACGACTGGAAGGGAAACTTGAGGCCTACAACGGGAATTTGACAAGGGCCGCGGTGGAGTTGGCGAAGGACTGGCGGACCGATAGGGTGTTGAGGAGGCTGGAGGCTCTTTTACTGGCTGCAGACTCCGAGCATACCTTTATAATTTCCGGAAACGGAGATGTGATCGAACCGGATATTCCGGTGGCGGCAATCGGCTCCGGAGGGCCTTATGCGCTGGCTGCCGCGCGGGCAATGGTGGAACATTCTGAGCTGGGTGCATCCGAGGTTGCACGAGAAGCGATGAAGATAGCCGCATCGATATGTATTTATACGAACGAGCATGTGGTTATCCACGAATTATCCGAGTGAGTGCGAAATCAACCAGGAGGAAATTTTGTGACGAAAATGAAAGTATTGACCCCAAGAGAAATCGTCTGTGAACTTGATAAATATATCATAGGTCAGGATCAGGCTAAGCGATCCGTTTCCATCGCTCTCAGAAACAGATGGAGGCGCCAGCAGGTGCCCGCCGAATTAAAAGATGAAATAGCTCCGAAAAATATCATAATGATCGGCCCAACCGGGGTAGGCAAAACCGAGATCGCCAGACGGCTTGCGAGGTTGGCCGATTCTCCTTTTCTCAAGCTCGAGGCTACAAAGTTCACCGAGGTGGGCTATGTCGGCAGGGATGTGGAATCGATGATAAGGGATCTCGTGGAACTGGCTGTCAATATGGAGAAAAAAGAGGAGCAGTCTGTGGTTGAGGTCAAGGCCCGGGAGTTGACCGAAGAGCGCCTGCTGGACATCCTTTTGCCGAAAAAGCGCGAGACGGACGTTGATGAACAAAACGACAGGGAGAGGACCCTCGAGGTGGTGCGCACGGATAAGCCGGAGGATCACGGGACGAGAGAAAAATTGCGTCGAATGCTTCGGGACGGAAAGCTGGATGATCGGTACGTGGAGGTCGAAGTCAGTTCGGGCGGCGGGCCGATGGTGGAAATTTTCTCCGCTGCAGGCATGGAGGAAATGGAGTTGAATGTGAAGGAAGTTTTCGGGAATATTTTCCCGGGCCAGAAAAAGAAACGCAGGGTTAAGGTTCCTGAAGCCAGGGAAATCATTTTTCAGGAGGAATCCCAGCGACTGATAGATATGGACAAGGTTGTCGAACAAGCCGTGCGCAATACAGAGCAGAACGGCATTATCTTCCTGGATGAGCTTGACAAGGTAGCCGGGTCCGACGAAGGTTATGGGCCGGATGTCTCCCGTGAAGGGGTGCAGCGTGATTTGCTGCCGATTGTCGAGGGTTGCACCGTGGCGACAAAGTACGGGATGGTAAAAACGGACCACATACTGTTCATCGCGGCCGGTGCCTTCAATTCGAGCAAACCGTCCGACCTGTTGCCGGAACTGCAAGGCAGGTTTCCCATCCGGGTGGAACTGGATCAACTTTCAATGGAAGATTTCACCCGTATCCTTACGGAGCCTAAAAATGCACTAGTCCGGCAATACGAGGCATTGCTGGCGACAGAGGAAATTACGTTGACTTTTACGAACGATGCGATCGAAGAAATAGCGAGGACCGCCGCTGATGTCAACGAACGCATGGAAAATATTGGAGCCAGGAGACTTCATACGGTAATGGAAAAATTGGTCGACGAAATATCATTTGAAGCTCCGGATATGAGCGAGAAGGAAATTGTGATCAATCGCGATTATGTTGTTGAAAAACTTGCTGATATCCTGGAAGACGAAAATCTGAGTCGGTATATTTTGTAATTAGGGAAAACTTTTTAGCTATTAGCCGTTAGCTATTAGCTGTTAGTTTTTGAGTTTGTTTTTTCATTATTTTTTTTAAAAAGTGCCAATTCGGAACATCCGGAAATATTTGGTGGAAATGAGATCATTCAGAGAGGGAGGATGCGCAAGTTGATTCAGGAAAACGAAAGGGCCAAGGTGTTGATCGAGGCCCTACCTTACATCCAGAGATTCAACAACGCCACCATTGTTGTGAAATACGGCGGGCACGCCATGGTGGACGAGGAATTGAAGGCTCAGTTCGC
The DNA here is from genome assembly GCA_046498185.1 of Desulfatiglandaceae bacterium. GTDB lineage: Bacteria > Desulfobacterota > DSM-4660 > Desulfatiglandales > Desulfatiglandaceae > CAYXDR01. The sequence continues at coordinate 9,594 of JAWOBE010000047.1, forward strand.
TCTCGATATTATCCTGATGAAATATGTCGGTATGAACCCGATAGTCGTGCATGGCGGGGGGCCCCAGATAGGAAGTTTTTTAAAGAGGTTGTCCATGGAGTCCGAGTTTGTAGACGGCATGAGGGTCACGGATAAGCAGACGATGGATGTAGTGGAAATGGTGCTGGTAGGGGCTGTGAACAAGGAAATTGTTAGCTTGATAAACCGACACGGCGGAAGGGCCGTGGGCCTTTCGGGGAAGGATGGTCGGCTTATAACAGCCAGGAAACTTAAATATGCACGATCCAAAGGGGACGACCAGCCCCCTGAACTTATAGATATCGGGATGGTGGGCGAGATTACCGAAGTCGATATACGTATACTTGAAAATTTGATTGAACGCGGATTTATCCCGGTGATAGCCCCGGTCGGTGCGGGGGTTGACGGCGAAACTTACAACATAAACGCGGATGTGGTGGCCGGTCGCATTGCTTCGACCATGGGTGCCAGAAAGCTGATCCTGCTCACGGATACCAAAGGGGTTCTGGACTCCGATGGGAAGCTTTGTTCATCGCTAAGAATCGACAATGCGAGCGTGATGATAAAACAGGGCGTAATAAAGGGTGGGATGATTCCGAAAATCGATTGCTGCATCCATGCATTGAAGGGCGGTGTCAAGAAAGCTCATATCATCGACGGGAGGATGGAGCACGCAATCCTGCTTGAAGTGCTGTCCAAAGGCGGGGTGGGCACCGAGATCATCCATTGAACAGGAAGGAATCACCGGTAATGAACGAAGAACAGTCCATGACAAAAGAGTTGGCCGACAAATACATGTTTAATACATACGGCCGTTTTCCTTTGACACTGGTGGAAGGGCACGGCTGCAGGGTGATCGACGAATCCGGGCGGGAGTATATCGATTTCGTTGGAGGGATAGCGGTCTGTGCGCTGGGGCATAGCTCTCCGATAGTGAGCGATGCACTTCTGGAGCAATCCCGCAGGTTGGTGCATGTATCGAACTTATTTTATACCAGGCCGCAGGTGGAACTTGCCAGGTTTCTTGTCGAACATTCCTTTGCGGACCGGGTGTTTTTCTGTAACAGCGGAGCCGAGGCGAATGAAGCGGCGATCAAGCTCGCGCGCCGATATACCCGTGAAGTCTTAAAACTTCCCCGCTACAAAATTGTTTCGATGAACAACTCTTTCCACGGAAGAACGATGGCGACCCTGTCAGCCACCGGCCAGCGGAAGGTGCAGGATGGCTATGATCCCCTGGTTCAGGGGTTTTCATTTGCGCCTTTCAACGACCTGGATGCGCTCGCAAACGCCATCGACGACGAAGTGTGTGCGGTGATGGTGGAACCGATCCAGGGCGAGGGAGGTGTTGTATGCCCCGGGCCCGATTATCTGAAAGGAGTTCGAAGGCTGTGCGACGATCGGAAAATACTTCTGATCTTCGATGAGGTTCAGACGGGGATGGGGCGTACGGGAAAGCTGTTCGCACACGAACATTTCGGTGTGCATCCCGACATCATGTCCGTCGCCAAAGCCCTCGGAAACGGCCTTCCCATAGGAGCGATGCTTGGTGTCGAGCGGCTTGCCGAAGCTTTCGGCCCAGGCAGTCACGCCACGACTTTTGGTGGCACTCCGCTTATGACCGCAGCAGCACTAACGGTTGCAAAATCTATCGTGGAGGATGGGTGGCTGGATCACTGCTGCGAAATGGGATCGCATTTCAAGGCGCGGCTCCAGGAACTTGCAGGCAGGCATGCCTGTATCCGCGAAGTCAGAGGAATGGGCCTGATGGTCGGTGTTGAGCTTGACAAGCCGTGTGCTTCTGTCGTTGAAGCATGCATCGACAAGGGCTTTCTGATAAACTGCGCGCATGAAAAGGTGCTGAGGTTTGTCCCCCCCCTAGTAGTGGGGAAGGAGGAGATCGATATGTTATGTGAGGTACTGGATGAAGTTTTAGGCCGGATTTTCAACAATCAAGGAGAATCGAAGTGAGCGAACAGGTAAAAAAAGTCGTAGTGGCGTATTCCGGAGGTCTCGATACCTCCGTGATATTGAGCTGGCTCAAGGAAACCTACCGATGCGAAGTAGTGGCTTATGCAGGCGATGTCGGACAGGGGGATGAACTGGAGGGCATTGAAGAAAAGGCGCTTAAGACCGGTGCGGATCAGGTTATCGTTGATGATCTGAAGGAGGTTTTCGCTGCCGAACTTGTCTGGCCGGCCCTCAGAGGAAATGCGATATATGAATCCGCTTACATGCTTGGAACTTCGCTTGCACGGCCGGTGATAGCAAGAGGCCAAGTGGAGGCCGCCAGAAAAGTGGGAGCTGATGCGGTGTGCCACGGTGCCACCGGGAAAGGAAACGACCAGGTGCGTTTCGAGCTGGCCTACATGGGGCTGGAGCCGGGACTCAAGGTTATAGCTCCCTGGAGAATCTGGAATTTCCGAGGGAGGGAAGATCTTATAGACTACGCCCGCAGTCATAATATTCCGGTGCCGGTGAGCAAGGAGAAACCGTATTCGAGCGACAGGAACCTGCTGCACATCAGTTTTGAGGGCGGGATCCTGGAAGACACCTGGAACGAACCTCCTGAAGACATGTTCGTCTTGAGCGTGGCTCCTGAAAATGCGCCGGATCAGCCGCAGTATTTGGAAATAGAGTATGAAAAGGGTGATGCGGTCGCTGTGGACGGACGGCGGATGAGCCCTGCGGCTTTGCTTGCGCATCTTAACGATATCGGCGGTAAACACGGCATCGGAAGGGTGGATATTGTTGAGAACCGATACGTCGGCATGAAGTCGCGCGGGGTTTATGAAACGCCGGGCGGCACCATCCTCAGGGCGGCGCATATGGCCATGGAAACGATAACCCTTGACAGGGAGGTGCTTCATCTGCGGGATTCGCTGGTTACACGCTATGCCGAAATGATTTATTACGGATACTGGTTCGCTCCGGAGCGGGAGATGCTCCAGGCGATGATCGACAGCAGTCAGCGTAATGTAAACGGTGTGGTGAGGATGAAGCTTTATAAAGGAGCCTGCTGGTGTACGGGCAGGAAATCGCCGAACTCTTTGTACGATCCCGATTTCGCAACATTTGAAGGCGATGAAGTATACAATCAAAAGGATGCAGAAGGCTTTATCCGTTTAAGTGGATTGAGGCTGAAAATTGCGAACCTTCTGGAATCAGGGCGGAAACGCTGAACATAGCGGAAAAGCTGGAATTGTCGAGGTGGGCATGGCGAAAAAAGTATGGGGAGGCCGTTTCAGAGAGGAAGTCGACGGCTTGGTTGACAGATTCAATTCTTCTATAAATTTCGACAAACGTCTTTATGCAGAAGATATCGACGGCAGTGTGGCTCATTGCCGGATGCTGGCGGTCAAGGGTATAATAGGGGATGATGAAGCGTCGCGTATTGTTGAAGCCCTTGGAATTGTAAAAAGGGAGCTGGAGAGGGACAAGACCTCGTTTGATGACTACGAGGACATACATTCACTGGTTGAAAAGACCCTTGTGGAAAAAGTGGGCGGCCTCGGTGAGAAACTGCATACCGGAAGAAGCAGGAACGATCAGGTGGCATTGGACATGCGGCTTTATGTGCGCTCGAAAATCCGACGTGTGCTTGAGCTGCTGGATGAAATGAAAAAAGCGATCGTCCGCCTGGCCGAACGCAACATCGATGTTGTAATGCCCGGTTACACGCATCTTCAGAGGGCGCAGCCCGTGCTCGCGGCACACCACCTTATGGCCTACTATGAAATGATGTCCCGTGACTCGGAACGTTTCACCCAGTGCCTCGGTCGTGCGAATGTAATGCCCCTCGGCAGTGCTGCGCTTGCCGGTTCGACTTTCGATCTGGATCGGAACATGGTGGCCTCGGAGATGGGGTTTGATTCGATCAGTGCGAACAGCATGGACGCGGTGAGCGATCGCGATTTCGTGCTGGATTTTTTATATGCCTCCGCTGTTCTATGTATGCATCTCAGCAGGTTAAGTGAAGAACTTGTATTATGGTCGACCATCGAGTTTAACTTTATTTCAATCTCGGACTCATTCTGCACCGGGAGCAGCATCATGCCGCAGAAAAAAAATCCCGATGTGCCGGAATTGATCAGGGGTAAAACGGGTAGAGTTTATGGTCACCTGATGGGGCTGCTTACGACGATGAAGGGGCTTCCCCTGACATACAACAAGGATATGCAGGAGGACAAGGAAGGGTTGTTCGACACCGCGGACACGGTTGAGATATGCCTGGAGGTGCTCGCAAATCTGCTTCCGGAAATTACGTTCAACCGAGAGCGTCTCAAAAATGCGGCCGGTGAGGGATACCTGGTTGCCACGGACTTGGCCGATTATCTTGTCCGCAAGGGGTTGACTTTCCGCGATGCGCACGAGGTTTCGGGGAAAATGGTTCTTTATGCAATGGAACAATCACAGGAGCTTCATAAACTTACTATCCCCGAGATGAAACGGTTTTCACGCCAGATCGATGAAGATGTCTACGAATGGTTGGAGCCCGAGTCATGTATACGGAGGAGAACAATCGCCGGAGGAACAGGCTTCGAAACAGTGGCAGAGTGCGTACGCGCGGCCAAGGAGGAGCTTGGATTGTGAAGATCCGCTTTCTTCCCCTGATTTTCCTGCTGTTGGGTATTGGCGTTTTTTCGACCGCCTGCGGAAAAAAAGCCCCGCCGGTTCCCCGTTCACCCTCATTTACAGCCGCAGTGCGCAACTTAAGTGCAGGGGTTGAGAATGGCATTGTGGTTTTGGAAGGGGAAACATACGGGAAGGCGCGTGACATGGAATCGGTATCGGGATGTATCCTCCATCATGCATGGTATCCCCCCGGAGAAAAGCCCTGCCAAGGCTGTCCGCTCGATTACCGCCCGTTGAAGACGGTCGAGGCCCCGGTCGTTGGACCCGATGGTTTCTCATGCAGGGTGCCGTGGAGCGGCGATAAAGGATTTCATTTTTTCAGGGTAAGTCTGGTGGGGCCGGAGGGTAAAGCCGGGCCACCATCTGCCTCTGTATCTATTGAAGCAGGGGAATGAGAAGGCGGGGAATATATGCATCATTTTCATTACATAGGAGGCCGACTACACTGTGAGGATGTCCCGGTCGAAGACTTGGCGAATTCTATGGGTACACCTTTTTACTTATACTCGCATGCCACCCTGGTTCAGCATTTCAATGCGTTCGACGATTCCTTCCGCGATGTCCCTCATTTGACCTGTTTTTCGGTGAAATCAAATTCCAACCTTGGGATACTCAGGTTGTTCGCAGACAAAGGCGGGGGGGCCGACATTGTATCCGGCGGGGAACTGTATCGTTGTCTGGCTGCAGGAGTTCAGCCGGAAAAGATTGTGTATTCCGGTGTCGGTAAAAAATCCGATGAAATGGCCTACGCACTCGATTCCGGAATTCTTATGTTCAATATCGAGTCCGGCCAGGAGTTGGAAGCGCTTTCAAGCATAGCGGAGGAAAAACGGGCCAGGGCAAGAGTGGCTTTTCGTGTCAATCCGGACGTGGATCCCCGCACGCATCCGTATATTTCGACGGGGCTTAAAGAAAACAAGTTCGGTATCGATATACACGAAGCTCCGAAGTGGTATAAGGCCGCGGCTGAGCTTCCAAACCTTGAAGTTGCGGGAGTGTCCTGTCACATCGGGTCCCAGCTCACAGAAATTTCTCCTTTCGTCGAGGCTTTAAGGAAGCTGAAGGGACTGATTGAAGGGCTGAAGGCCGACGGGCATTCGATTCGATACCTGGACTTGGGCGGGGGGCTCGGCATTACCTATGATCACGAAATTCCGCCCCACCCGTCGCAATATGCACGGGCTATCAAGGATGAACTCGGAGACTGCGGGCTGGTGTTGATTTTCGAACCCGGCCGGGTGATCATGGGAAACGCCGGGGTGCTGATCACCAGGGTGCTCTACACCAAGTCCACTTCGGATAAGTCTTTTGTTGTTGTGGACGCCGCAATGAACGATCTAATGCGGCCGGCCCTGTATAATTCTTATCATGCTATACAACCGGTTCAGCAGGCCGGTCGCCCGGAATTGGAAGTAGACGTCGTCGGCCCCATATGCGAATCCGGGGACTTCCTGGCGAAAAAACGAATACTTCCACAGGTTGAGCAGGGGGAACTGCTCGCGGTCATGAGTTCCGGAGCCTATGGTTTCAGCATGTCTTCCAATTACAATTCCCGCCCCAGAGTGTGTGAAGTGATGGTCAAAGGAGCGACTTGCCACGTGATACGAACCAGGGAGACGTATGAAGACCTGATTAGAAGGGAAACTATTCCGGATTTTCTTGGGAGTTTTTGATGATAGGCGATACCGTTCGATTCTGGAAAATGAACGGCAGTGGAAATGATTTCATCGTGATCGACAACCGAGACGGTCGGCTTGGTGACGACGATCTCAAACTCATTGCGACGCGTGCATGCAGGCGTAGGGAGTCAGTCGGCGCAGACGGCGTCATCTTCGTTGTTGAATCCGACAAATACGATTTCGGCTGGCGTTTTTTCAACGCAGATGGCGGCGAGGTTGAAATGTGCGGAAACGGAAGCAGGTGTGTTGCACGCTTCGCGCTTTTGAACGGAATCGCAGGGCCGAAGATGACCTTCCAAACGCTGGCTGGTCCTGTTTCCGCGGAGGTGAACGATCGGATCGTCAGGGTTAAAATGCCCGATCCGGAAGGCCTCTCGCTTGATATAAAAGTTGAGGCGAAACCCGGGTGGCGCAGTATCGATTTCATCAATACCGGTGTCCCGCACGTGGTTGTTATAGTGGATGATCCAAAACGACAGCCGGTGGTCGAGCATGGTAGATTCATAAGATACCATGATTTTTTTGCTCCTGCAGGCACCAATGCGAATTTTATGGCCGTGACCGGATCCGACCGCATCGATGTAAGGACTTATGAACGTGGGGTCGAAGATGAAACACTTGCCTGCGGGACAGGGTCGATCGCCTGTGCACTGGTAACCGCTGCTCGCGGACTGGTCCGCTCACCTGTCAAGGTTGTTACGCGGGGCGGTGAAGAATTAAAGATCCATTTCAACGAAATAGATAGCAAATTCAATAAGGTATGGTTAGAAGGAGGAACTGCGATTTCCTACAAAGCCCAGTTGCTTGAGGAAGCGTTTTGAATCAGAAAAGACGGGGCAACCCCTGAGTATTTTTTGATAAAAGGGAGGTAAAAAAATGTTTTCAGGTTCCATCGTTGCGATTGTGACTCCGTTCAAGAACGGGGAGGTGGATGAGGAGGCTTTTCGATCTCTGATCGAATTCCAGATTGAAAATGGAACTTCCGGCATCGTTCCTTGCGGAACCACCGGTGAATCGGCGACCCTTTCCATGGAGGAGCATTGTCGGGTCATCGACATAACCGTGGAGGCCGTGAAAAAGAGGGTCCCGGTGATAGCGGGAACCGGCGGCAACAGCACTGCGGAGGCCGTTGAACTTACAAGGCATGCAAAGGAATCCGGGGCCGATGCGACTCTGCAGGTCGCGCCGTACTATAATAAGCCCACCCAGGAGGGGCTTTACCAGCATTTCAAAACGATTGCCGATTCGGTCCCTCTTCCTCAAATTCTTTACAATATCCCGGGGCGGACGAGCGTTAATGTGTTACCCGAAACTGTTGCAAGACTGGCTCAGTTGCCCGCTATAGTTGCAATTAAAGAGGCTTCCGGCAGTCTTCCGCAGATGGCTGAGGTCATGGAGCTGGCAGGCGATCGTATCACCCTGCTTGCAGGGGATGACAATGTGGTGCTTCCTGTACTGGCGATCGGTGGTAAGGGGGTAATATCGGTCATAGCGAATCTTGTGCCGGACAAGTTGGCCGAACTCATAAAATTGTGGGAAAAAGGTGACGGTGTTGGGGCGAGGGAGGCTTATTACCACTTGCTTCCTCTCTGCAGGGCGATGTTTCTGGAAACCAATCCGATTCCTGTGAAAACAGCCCTCGCACTGACAGGTAAATTGAAGGAAGGTTTCAGACTGCCGATGACCTCGATGGCGCCGGCCAATGTGGAAAAGCTGGTCAAGGTGCTGGAAGGTTATGGACTTAAAAAGGGCACGGTATGATAGAGGTAATCATCGCGGGAGCCGCAGGACGGATGGGTAAGAGGCTTGTAAGAGCCGCCGCCGCAAGCGATGAGGTTGTGGTCAAAGCCGCCTTCGAGCGGGAGAACCATCCTCTGGTGGGAGAAGATGTGGGAGTTGCGGCAGGGATAGGAGCGCTGGGCGTGCCAATTTCCACTTCCCTTCATGATACGGGCTTCAACGGAAAGGTCTTGATCGATTTTACGCTTCCAGAAGCCTCTATGAAAAATTTACATGAAGCCGCCGAAAAAGGCCTTGCCGCAGTCGTAGGCACCACTGGTTTTTCGGCGGAAATGCTCGCGGATATCCGAGAGATGAGCCGGCGCCTAAGTTGTGTGATGTCGCCGAACATGAGCGTAGGAATGAACATAATGTTTAAAACCGCCGGAAAACTGGCTGCAACTCTCGGGCATGGTTATGACCTGGAGATCTTGGAAATCCACCACCGCCTTAAAAAGGATGCGCCGAGCGGTACCGCGGTGCGGCTGGCCGAAGTGCTTGCCGATGCCACCGGGCGTAATATCGAGGATACGGCGGTTTATGCCCGTAAAGGTATCATCGGGGCCAGGTCGGACAAGGAGATCGGTATTCAAAGCCTTCGGGGTGGGGATGTGACAGGAGAGCACACCGTGCTTTTTCTGGGGAACGGTGAGCGGCTGGAATTGACTCACCGCGCTCATAACCGTGACAATTTCGCTCACGGGGCGCTGAGGGCGGCGGTTTGGGTTGTGGACAGACCCGCCGGGCTCTATGATATGCAGGATGTGCTCGGGTTGAGAGAGCGGTAGCCGAAGTCCTGGGTTCTGTTCTGTCGGGGGCGGGTGGTGAAAGAAATAATAGAGGATGGAAACGTGACCGCCTACGTGGGCGTGGGTTCGAATCTGGGTGATAAGGCGGTGTTTTGCCGCCGGGCGGTTCGAATGGTGGACGAAATGGTGGACTGCCGGGTATGCAGGGTCTCCAGCCTTTACCGTACAGAGCCGGTGGGTGTCCAGGGCCATGATTGGTATTTGAACGGGGTTATCGGCGTCTGCACCACTTTAACGCCGCAAGGATTACTCGAGCGCTTGCTGGATGTGGAGTACAGGCTCGGGAGGGTTCGTACGGGCATACTACAACCGAGGGTGATTGATCTGGATTTGCTGTTGTTCGGACGGACTGTTATCAACACGTTGGATTTGATACTTCCTCATCCGCGTATGCATCTACGCAGATTCGTTATGGCGCCGATGGCGGAAATCGCGCCGGATTTACCGCATCCGGTGCTGGGGCTGACAGTGGAAAAACTTTTGGAAGCATGTCCGTCGGATGGACAGGGCGTAAGCCTGTGGCCGTCTGTAAACAGCGCACGCGGAAAAGCTTGGTGGAGCTGATTCATGCTTGTTCGTCTTATTTTTCTGGGGGCAGTAGCATGGTTTTTGTTCCGAATCGTCAGGAAGTTGCTAGCCGCCGGGACAAGAGATTCCAGCGGATCTTCCCCTCCCCGCGGGTCGGTGGATGAAATGGTGCAGGATCCTGTTTGCGGGACATATGTGCCTGTTAGAGAGGCTTATCGAAGAGTTATTGACGGCAAAGCTTATTATTTTTGCAGTGAACGATGCGCCGATCTTTTTGAGGAACAGCGCGGTCGGCGGTAGTCGTGGGAGCTGTTGTCATGGAAAGGAATGATTATGAAATTTTTTATTGATACCGCCAACGTGGAGGAGATCAGGAAAGCGCATGACCTTGGTATGGTCGACGGGGTTACGACGAACCCGAGCCTAGCCGCAAAGGAGGGGAGGCCGTTCGAGGAGTTGATTTTGGAGATATGCAGCATTGTGGAAGGGCCGGTCAGTGCGGAGGTGGTCAGCCTGGATGCGGGTGGGATGGTGTCCGAAGCTGAAAATCTGGCTTCTTTGGCGGAAAACATTGTCGTTAAGATTCCCCTTATCGAAGAGGGGCTCAAGGCGGTAAGAATACTTTCCGACAAGGATATTCCGACCAATGTGACGCTTTGTTTTTCCCCTCTTCAGGCCCTTGCCGCCGCAAAGGCCGGTGCAAGATACATCAGCCCGTTCGTGGGTAGGCTGGATGATATCTCGACGACCGGCATGGAGCTGGTCGAACAGATTATCACCATTTACAACAATTACGGATTTGAAACCGAAGTTATAGTCGCGAGCGTCAGGAACCCCCTTCATATCCTGGAAGCGGCCCTTATGGGAGCTGATATCGCTACGATACCGTTTAAGGTTATTCAACAGATCATGAAACACCCATTAACCGATATTGGACTCGAGAAGTTTCTTGCTGACTGGAAAAAGCTGGAGAAGTGAAAATGCCGATTCTTTCGGCTTTTGCAGGTTTGTTGACTTTGCTTACGGCTTTATGGGCGGTGGTTCCGGTTGTCAGGGCCGATATCTACCGTTATGTCGACAGCGAGGGCGTCATTCATTTTTCCAATGTTCCATCCGACGGCCGCTACACAATTTTCATGCGTACCGTTAAGAAGCAGGCGGGCCGGTATATCAGCGATTATGAGGATATTATAAATAAGGCTTCCGATAAATTCGGCGTAGATTGCTCTTTGATCAAGGCGGTTATCAAGGCCGAATCGGATTTTAACCACCGAGCCGTATCACACAAGGGAGCGCAAGGGTTGATGCAATTGATGCCCCAGACCGCCCAAGTGCTTCATGTCAGGGATCCTTTCAACCCTGAAGCCAACATAATCGGAGGGACCAGGTACTTGAGTTCGTTGCTCAAGCAGTACAAGGGGAACGTTCGTCTGGCGCTTGCTGCCTATAATGCAGGCCCGGAGAGGGTTGATTCCTACCAGGATGTCCCTCCCTTCGAGGAAACCCGTGGTTTTGTCGAAAGAGTATTAAAATACGCAGGTGATTATGAATCGCAGGATTAAGAAGAGGGAGTTTTCGGCCGGAGTTAAAATTTTATTGACAATGGGCTTCGGAGATGTAAAATAACTTTTTCAAGGCGGGAATAGCTCAGTTGGTAGAGCCCCACGTTGCCAACGTGGTTGTCGCGGGTTCAAGTCCCGTTTCCCGCTCCATTTCGAAAAAGAGGAATGGCGGCATAGCCAAGTGGTAAGGCAGCGGTCTGCAAAACCGTTATTCACCGGTTCGAATCCGGTTGCCGCCTCCAGAAGATAAAAGAAAGCCTCCAAGTTAAATCAATAGCTTGGGGGCTTTTTTGTTGTTTTCAGTAGGAGAGAAATCGGAGCACGTTTTGTTTGCATTGTAGGGACCTACATAAGGCTCCTTCATAACGAGCTCAGGAATGAAATCCGGCCCACGTGCATCTACATTAGTGCTTCCACTGGCAAACAAGAGGCTTTCTTCCAGCGATACATAAACCTTCCCCTGCTTGATTTCCACCGTCAGCCCATTGTTTTCAAAGCCTAACAGGGCCTCTGAAACGGTGCTGCGCAACGCCTTTACTGCGGCGTCCTGGCGGGCAAGGATTTCTTCCAGCTCATTGACCCG
>JAWOBE010000124.1:0-5258 GCA_046498185.1 Desulfatiglandaceae bacterium
TTTGATACAAATGCATCTTCAAACATCTCCTGCTCTTTTGTATTGAGCTTACTATAGATCAATTCAATAAGATGAATGATATCAACTGATGATCCATTAAGTATATCATGAAGGGTTCCGCTTTCTTCTTTGTTTGGTGCATCAATTGAAACACTAAAATCATCAGAATTACCAGGCAATCTTTGTTTCTCTTTTAATATCTCCCTCCAGAAGTATGCTTTGAAGTAATCGTTGAAATACCCACTTGGGTTTACTCCTGTTTGTGGATTATACCTATTCACCTTGTCCCATAGCTTCAAGTGCGCCTTAGCAAGCACATCACCATATTGGATGTTTTCATTGCCGTAGGACGCTCTTAGTTTGGCAACAACGTAATTAGTGGCTTTTTTTATCAGAGGCATATATCTTTCAAAAACAGGGAACGTGAACGATCCTGATATATTTTCATTGCCAAAATAGAGGGCGATTTTGTATTGAGTATTTGATTTAGTGAAATTATCTTCGTTGGTTCTCATATCTCCAAAAAGTATTGAATCGTAACCAATACCGGAATACTTCTTCGCCACTTGACATGAGTACCGATCAAGATCATTGAAGTAATTATCAAGTTGATTCTCTGTAGGTAAAACAGTGAAGTGCTCTTGTATTTCGCAATCAATTCGGCTTTTTTTCGGGTCGGAAACCTCTAAACGCTTTATGATTCTAACAGGATAGTATCTTCCAATCACACGCTCCGAGACTTTTTTGCCATCGGATGATTTGTAAATACTAGTCACATCTTTTGATAAAACCCCAAAAAATAAGCTTTTTATAGCATTGCGAAAGTCTTCCATGGATAATTTGTTTTTGCCAAGTTGAGAATTGATCCCGTTTTCATGCTCAAATATATTAATTGTATGTTTTATCAATATGAACAAATTATATATGAAATCCATCCATTCTCGTATTTCCCCCTTCTGCCTTAGTCGTATATCTTCATATATTTCAATATCATCTTCTGAAATATTCTTTAATTCTTCGTTCTTCAGTGTAAATGGATATCCTTGAAAGTCGTCCCATATCCACCAAGGCAAACAAACAAAGTCACGAATCTTTTCTATTGCTGGTTCTTTTGAAGCAATCGCCTTGAATCCATCAAGATTCGGTGGATTATCCAAAAAGCTTTTCCAGTATGATATCCTGCTTTCGGTTTCCAATAGTCCACCCCCGCAGTGGCCTGGAAGGTGATGAAGGGCAGGGCGTCCAGGAAACGCCTTTTCCCCCGGCCAAGGGTAGCCCTCCAATCTTTTTACTGCATTATCTTTGCCCCATCAACCGGCTTTTTCATCTAACAAAATCTAACAACCCTCTAAAAATTCCCTTTCTCATTGCCTCGGTCCATGGTATTCCATTTGTGACATAAACTCTTGCAGTCGTTTTAAGTTTGCTCGGAAGCCGATGGAAAGATTTGGAAGCAAGTTATTGCCCTCATTGCCATTTTTTAGGTTGTGGCCCCAGTTGTCGAGGGTTCAAGTCCCTTCACTCACCCCATCCAAGGCAAGGAATCAGGGGAGCCTCCAGGCTCCCCTTTTCATTGGATGGGACCTCTTCACCGGCCCCCGCCCTTCTCCTGCCGGGACATGGAGGCGAGCAAGGCAACCCGCGATGCCGCCCAGCGACAAGGATATGCAGGCCATCAAGAAAGCCCTGAGACAAAGGCACAGAAGCTTTCGAATGAAATCGAATCGTCTTTTCAGGCTCTCGCGATTTACACTGACAGTGGCTATTGGCATGGTGTTGCTGCACACGCAATGGCAGAGCAGAGTGCAGGCTCGTGAAGAGAGCATTAAAGCGGCATCTACTGAGGCGCTGTCCAATCACAAGGCCTTCCAGGATTGGCTGAATTTGTTGCGCAACGAGGCGAGCGAGCAAGGGATCTCCGATGCGACTCTGGACGCGGCACTACGCGATATCGTGCCGGTGATTCGTGTGATCGAACTCGACCGCCACCAGCCGGAATTCACCAAGACCTTCTGGACCTATCTTCGCCAGCGCGTCAGTGAAACGAGGATGGAACGCGGGCAATCGCTGTTGGCAACGCATCGCAACCTGCTGGATCAAATCCATGCGGAATATGGTGTGCCGCCACGCTATCTGGTCGCCCTTTGGGGGCTTGAGACGAACTTTGGCGATGACTTAGGCAGCTTCCGTGTGATCAACGCACTTGCGACGCTGGCCTATGACCACCGCCGCCCCCGTTTTTTCCGTGTGCAGTTTCTGGACGCACTGCACATTATTGAACAGGGCCATATCACGCCTGATGCGATGATGGGATCCTGGGCCGGCGCAATGGGGCACATGCAGTTCATGCCGTCCACCTTCATCAGACATGCCGTGGATTATACCGGAAACGGCCGCAAGGACATCTGGGGGAACCTGCCGGACGCGTTCGCCTCTGCGGCAAACTTCCTCTCCAACATGGGTTGGCGTCCGGGTGAAATATGGGGTCAAGAGGTTCGACTTCCGGAGGACGTTGATCTGAAGCTTGCCACGATGAACAGGAAAAAATCGCTGGACGAGTGGTCTGCACTCGGCGTGCGACAAATCGATGGCATGGCTTTGCCACACGCGGATATGGAAGGCTCCATCGTGCTTCCGCAGGGTCATACAGGTCCGGCGTTTCTGGTCTATGACAACTTCCGCCTTATCATGCGCTGGAATCCCTCCATCAACTACGCCATCTCCGTTGGACATCTTGCAGACCGAATCGTCGGAGGGCCGCCCATTGCGACTGGCCGGAATGCAGAGCATGAACCGTTGTCATTACAAGACATGAAGGAGATGCAGCATTTCCTGAACCTTCTGGGCTTTGAAGCCGGCTTCGTCGACGGCTTGCCTGGTACTCGCACGAAGGCCGCGATCCGCGCTTTTCAGGAGAAGCATTCCTTGCCGCCGGACGGGTACCCCACACCCGCACTGCTGGAACGTCTGCGAGCGCTGGTGGAAGACCCATCAAGGAAAAAGCAAGAAGGGGAGCACAATGGAAACGGAAAGTAAACCGGCCCCAAAGGGAATGCGACGGACCTATGTCGTCCTCATTGTCATCGTCGCTATGGCCTTGACCGCCTGCATCACCTACTGGTTGCTCGCAAACTACGTGTTCCTGAAAGAGTTCGAGCCGGTTCAGCTGAAAGCGCGGGAGGAACAGGAACTGCACAGCAAATTGAAGGCGATTGGCATCGATAGCCAGGAATCCGGATCCGAAGCGCCGCTGGAACCGGAACCCTACAGCGAGGTCGGCGCAAAACGCGAGATCGCGTTCACTGAGCGGGAATTGAACGCGATGCTTGCTAAACATACCGATCTGGCTCGGAAACTAGCCCTCAACCTGTCCGACAACCTGGTGAGTGCAAAGCTGCTGCTGCCCTTTGAGGAGGATTTTCCCATCCTGGGTGGCAAGACCCTGAGAGTAAACGCCGGAGTGGAACTGGCCTTTAGGGAAAGTCGGCCTGTGGTGGTGCTGAAAGGCATCAGTATAATGGGCGTACCGATCCCGAACGCTTGGCTCGGAAACCTGAAGAATGTCGACCTCGTCCGGGAGTTCGGGAGCGATCAGGGCTTCTGGAAACGTTTTGCGGACGGCGTCGAAGACATCCACGTCGAAAACGGGCGAATGATGATCCGTCTTAAGGAATGACCTTCTGCCCAAAGGTGTGGCGGTCGACGGGAAGATTACGCCCCGAACCATGGATCGAACCTTTCAAAATGGCTTTGACGGGATTTCCATAAGCAATCACAACGGTGATGGAGTCGCAAAAAGCCTGCGACCCAGGAATTTGCCTCTAATGATTCCAATGACTTGAGTGCAGCCAACAGGCGATCGAACGGGTTTTTGCGAAACCGTCCATGGTGATTTTGCGATACATTCCATCCGTATTTTTGCCTCCTTTTCCCCTGGAAGTTCGTTCTATTTCTTTTCCACAATCTTCACAGAATTCCTTCAAATTTTCTTCATAATGGCAAGCTACCCTGGATCGCAACAAGAGACGGATTTTATTCGCTATGAGACTGCGAAATTTTCGAAACGATAAGGCGCAGCCTATCCCAATGCGTTGAAGGATCAAAAGAAAACGTTTCAGAACAGGGAGGATGCCATGAAACAACGATTCTACAAGGTGTGGGTTTTCGTAGCAGGGACCCTGTTCGCGTTGACGGTCTGTGCGGGTTGCTCCGGCATGGGCAAGGCCGAGCAAGGAGCGGTCATCGGCGGGCTGGGCGGAGCTGCCGTGGGCGGTCAACTCGGTCCGGACGACAACCGGGGCGAGAACGCCCTCATCGGCGCCGGGATCGGACTGGTCCTGGGATACATGATCGGGAACGAGTGGGAGAAGTACGACCAGATGAGGTTGGAGCACGCCCTGGAGACCGCACCGTCCGGGCAGTGCTCGGCCTGGGTGAACCCGGACACGGGGAACCGGTATACGGCCACCCCCAGGCCGGCCTACCAAAGGCACGACCGAATTTACCGGGACGTCGAGATCGATGGCGTGGTGGACGGTCGGCGTGAGATCGTGCACGCCAAGGCCTATCGCCAGTCGGACGGCACCTGGCAGCTCGTGCAGTAGAACGCCCTTGCCTTGTTCAGCCGGCTTTTTCCACTTGCCGCTTGAGAAGGACCACGGCGGTGCCCTTGGATTGTCCTTCCTGGGTGCTGGTGGCCATTGCGATGTTGAAAAAGGAAGAGAGGAGGGACTATCGGAGGTCTTAAATGAGTGAATATCGTCCCGCCAAAAAGAGGATTGAGGTCTCGGTGGGAGAATCCGTAAAGATCGTTCGCGAGCTTCAGGAATTGAGTCCGAATCAGCTGTCAGCGCTGGCCGGTATCCCGCAATCGAGCTTTTCCGCAATCGAGAATGAACGTGTGAAACTGGCAGTCGAACGCGCGAAAGTGTTGGCCGCTGCATTGAAGACACATCCAGAAGTCCTCTTTTTCCCGGGTTGGGAGCTTCCTGAAGAAGCAGTCGCATAACATGCACTTGAACCCGGAGCCAAAGGGGCGAAAAAGGCGTCCACCGTGCTTTTACCGCTCCCTTCCTTTCCACAGACCGATATTTTCATCCGTTCATCATCTGCACCGCTTCTTTCACACTCTTCCCCTCCACTGTAATAGCGTAAACGGCATGGCACATCCTGACGGCCTCTTCCAGGGACTTCTGATGAATGTTTCTGCCGGTGGCATTTCCCGACGCCCCGCTGACGAATATCTGATCGTGAAGGCG
>JAWOBE010000085.1:0-8006 GCA_046498185.1 Desulfatiglandaceae bacterium
GTTTGACGAAACTTCGATCGCACTTGGCAAAGATCTTAAGCAAAGAGGTTTCCGCTTCATTGGTCCCACTATCTGCTATGCATTCATGCAGGCGGTCGGAATGGTGAACGACCATACCGTTGATTGTTATAGATATCCTATACTAGCTGAATGAGATTCATATTGAACGATATAGAAGGAATTTAACTGAAAATTAATTGAGCGGAGGCTTTTGATGCGTATAGCACGTTTTATAGATGGATCAGGGCGGGAGTGTTATGGAAAACCTCTCGGTGGAGGAAGTGCGGCGTTGCTCGAAGGTGATATTTTTCGGGGTCTGCGGGAAACCGGGGCCGAGGTGGAAATAAGTAAGATTCTCGCGCCCGTAGCTCCCCCGGTGATTATAGGAATCGGCCTGAATTATCACCAGCATGCCGAGGAAACGGGCATGAAGGTTCCTAAATACCCTGTGGTATTTATGAAAAATCCTGCATCACTTGCCCACCCTGAAGATCCGGTCGTTATTCCCAGTGTTTGCATGGATCCTCCTGAAGTGGACTACGAAGCGGAGCTTGCTGTTGTGATCGGGAAAACCGCAAAAAACGTTTCAACGGCGGAGGCACTTTCGTATGTTCTCGGTTACACTGCAGCAAACGATGTCTCCGCCCGCCGTTGGCAGGGTGGAAAAGGTGGTGGCCAGTGGGTGAGGGGAAAGAGCTTCGATACATTCTGTCCGCTCGGGCCCGAGTTGGTCACTGCGGAAGATATCCCCGATCCTCGGAATCTCAGGGTCTCATGCCGCCTGAACGGCGAAATGATGCAGGATGCGAACACCTCGGACATGATATTTACGGTGGCCGAGCTGATAAGTTTTCTTTCTTCCGGTATGACCCTGGTACCAGGAACTGTAATTCTAACCGGAACACCGAGCGGTGTGGGTTTTACCCGAAAACCGCCGATATATCTCAGCAGCGGTGACATAATGGAAGTGAGTGTCGAGGACATCGGTACGTTGCGAAATCCGGTAGGGGAGAAATCATAGGGTGAGCAATTAAACGAGCGTGAAAATATTTTTTATCACCACTTTTTCCCCCAATCAGTATTATGGCCCCAATGTTTTTAGACTAAAGCTTTGGAATTTGTTTGTTGAGTTAGTCTGTTAATTCTCATCTTAGTTAAGTGGATTTAAATGAGGTGTTCTGCACAAATGAAACTGAGCGATAATGAAAAGAGAATGTTAGAGGGGGAATCTGGAGTAGGGATTCAACGTGCAATGAAACTCCTGGTGAAGCTGGGGGAATCTTTTGATGCTGAAAAGATGGTTCCGGTTTCATACTCCCATATCAGTTACGATTTCTGTCCGGAAGAATTTTGGAATCTCATGACGGAAGATGTTCTTCCTACGGCTCATAGGGTCACTACTCATCCTTCTTACCATCCAGATGTATGGGAAAAATGGGGGTTGCCGCTTGCGGGTAGGTGGCGCGGTGAACACGAGCGGAAATTGAATCGATACCTTGAACTCGGGTGGCTGCGAACCGAGACCTGCGCCGAATATTTGTTAGGCATTGTCCCGAAACAGGGAGATATTGTTTCCATGGGTGGCAGCTGTATGCAGGTGGCTAACAACAGCCTTTTCGGGGCACGTGTCGAGCGAATGGGTATTTTAATGTCTCTGGCGGCGGCCGTGTGTGGGCGGGTGCCTCTCATGGGGTTGCTGCTCCAGGAGAATCGCTACGCGTCACATGTGGTTGAGCTGGTCGATCTGGACGTGAGCCAATGGACGATGGCCGATTACCACTGCCTGGGGTATTACATCGGTGATCAGATACCGGGTTTCAAACCTGTTGCTGTCAACGGGTTACCCCCAAGGCTGCCTTTAGATCTCGCCCGAGCCTTGGTGATATCGATGCCGACCTCGGGAGCCGTAACTTTAGCTCATATTGTGGGGACGACACCGGAAGCTCCAACACTTGAGGCGGCTACAGGAGGTAAAAAACCCGAAACTGTAATTCGGGTAGGTAAGGGAGAGTTGGAAGCCACTTGGGAGCGGCTCAATGTTTGGAAAGACGACACGGTGGAGCATGTTGCATTTGGTTGCCCCCATGCCACGATTGATGAGATCGGGCGCATTGCCGCTTTGCTTGAGGGGAAAACGGTCAAGACTTCGTTGCTGATTGGCGCGTCCAAATCTGTGGAGGCGCTGGCGCGGCAGCAGGGCTGGGCCGAAATCATTGAACGGGCCGGTGGAAATTTTTTACCTGTTTGCCCCTCTATATCAAACCCTTTTGCCCGGAGAGATGTTGCAGGTGATAAACAGGTGCGAAGCGCGGCCACCAATTCCGCCCGGAGTGCTCATTACCTGGCAGCAGTGGGAGGGGTTGAAGTTTTTTTTGGGACCGAGGAAGAGTGCGTAAATGCCGCTATCACCGGAAAATGGAAAGGAGAAATACCAAAATGGAAATAAAAGCCCATCCTGTAAGTAGCGGCCAGGCCGAAGGCGAAGCGATTGTCTACGAAGGTCCATTCGCATTCCTAGGGGATATTGACCCGAGTACCGGCAAGATATGTTTGCCGCGCCACAGGCTTGAAGGGGTCAGTATAGCGGGTAAAGTTTTCGTATTTACCACCGGGAAAGGATCCAGTGGTTGCGATTTTGCCGCTTGGTATGCCAAAAAGAACGGAAGCGCACCCGCGGCAATGATTTGTCTTGAAAGCGAACCGGTTTTGTCCAGTGCGGCTATTGTTTCGGAAATCCCTACCGTTGATCGGCCCGAAGGGGATATTTTCAAATTGATTCAATCCGGTGATCAAGTCATTGTCGATGCAGCGGAAGGACTCATAAAGATAAAATAGATATATAGCGTTAGCAATGCCCATCCGGAAATACCGGATGGCAACCAGGTATTGCTTCGGCGTTATCGATCAAATGGAGCTGCTATAAAAATTAGCTGTTTCGGATTTTTGCAACGGTCTCTTTTCTTTAATTGTTCCTCCATCGATCGACAGGATGTGGGTCATGCACGGTAATATCTCGTTTTCATCGTGGGTTGCATAAACCAGGTGGGTCGGCGTATCCCGCACGATGTGATACAACGCTTCGGACAGCTGTATACGCCGGTAAATATCCAGACCATTAAAAGGTTCATCAAGCAGCAATAGACGAGGTACTTTTACCATGGCACGAGCAACCAGGGCCAACTGCCTCTGGCCATGAGATAAAATGCCGAAAGGTTTTTCTGGACAATTGCTTAAGCCTACAAGGGACAACCAGTTATCGACAATTTCGATTTCTTCTGTTGTGCATTGTCGATAAAGCCCTATGGTATCATGAAAACCTGAGAGTACGACATCCTTGAGACGAATATTTTTCGCATACCTGGACTGTAAATCCGATGAAACAAAGCCAATATTCCGTCGTATTTCCCATATAGTTTGCCCGCCACCTCTTTTTTTTCCGAAAAGATGTATGTCATTGGCATAGCTCTGCAGGTTTTCTCCCACTATCAATTTCAAGATCGTTGTTTTGCCGGCTCCTTCCGGGCCGAAAATAATCCAGTTTTCATTTTGTTGTACGGTCCAGGTAAAATCGGACAGCGGCACCACTTCGCCATATTTGACCTTTACCTTGTTCATTTCGAGCACTGGTCCATGCACTGTCCCATTTTGGGCCTCATGGTTTGCGGCTTTTGAAGAACAATAATTGAGTCTTGAAAACAAAGGTGACTTAATTCCAAAAACCTCATTAACCCTTTGTCGAGTGAGAAGTTCTTTCTTAACCCCTGAACTATGGATGCGGCCGTCTTTGACATATAAAACATGCGTAATACCAGGAACGATCTCTTCAAATCTTTGAGTAATCAAAATGATGCGAAGCTCACGGCTGATCAGATCATCAATAGTGGCGGAGAGCTGATCCCTCGATTTTTTATCCAGGCCATCGAACGGCTCATCAAGAATCAATAATTTCGGTTCCTTCATGAGGGCCCGGGCGATCAACGCACGACTCATTTCTCCTGTGGACAAGACATTGATTTCTCGATCCAGCAATTTTTCTATATTGGTGGCTTTTGCGATTTCGGCTAGTTTCGTGTGGAGGCCGCCTGCATCCAGATGCGTATTTTGGCCGTCAACCACAAGATCCGCCAAGGTTGTTTTTTGGTCCACCCGCCCGGTGAAATGACGAACTTCTTCCTGGAATAATTCTTTTTCAAAAACACGGCAAGCGAGTTCGGGCGATACATAACCCACTTTATTGATATTTGAACGAAATGAACTGTTGTTCTCGAAGAAGTGATAAATGATTCGGCCTGAAACGACCGGGACCTCACCTAGGAGGGCTTTGGCTAAAGTCGATTTTCCAGCCCCATTAGGCCCCAATATTAGCCAATTTTCATTATTATTTATCTGCCAAGATGTATTTTCAAGAATACGCTTATTTTGTAGACGAAGAGATATATTATGCAAAGTTATAAATGGTTTACATTTCATATATTACCTTTAGTTTAGAGGGAGTCGGAACACTTCGCAATCCGTTCGTCGCACTTCAGCCGGGGAACAACTTATCCATATCGGTGGAAAGAAGGCAATCCCAGAGCCATGATCAGCAAATCCAATTTTGAATCTTCAGATCTGGTACGCGTTTAAACTCCCGTTCGTTGTTGGTGATTATCGTAAGGGAGGCCGCTGCTGCATGTGCTGCAATCCATAAGTCGTTGTTTCCGATTGGCTGCCCTTTGGATTCAAGGGTTGCGCGTATGGCTCCATAGGTTTCCCCGGCGCTCTCCGGCATCGGTAAAACGGGGACAAGGCTTTTAAACTCTTCCAGCAAATTTAGCGCCCTTTTACGCTGCCGACTTTTTTCTGCTCCATAGAGTAATTCTCCCCAAGTGATAACTGAAATCACGGCATCGCCCGGGTTGAGTTTCTCGAACCGCCTTAACACCTCTCGCGGTTTTTGCCGCTGGATATAAATGCAAATATTGGTGTCCAGCAGGTAACGGGGTGTCATCATAATCCCTCCCGCTGCTGAGGCGGAAAATCTTTACGCCCGTGTGCAAGGAAGTCATCGGGAAGATCAGTCAACAGTTCGAATGCACGCGACAGTCCACCGGCCGGCTCCCGAAGCACGATCTCGTCCCCGCGGCGGAAAATTTCCAGCACCTTGGAGCTGACGGAGAATTCCTTCGGCAGTCTGACCGCCTGACTGTTTCCTGACTTGAATACGCGAGTGGTCGTCATAACAATTCTCCTTATCCTGGAGAGAAGATTGCCCATTTATCTGAATTTATATATACCTACAAGTATATACAAAGAAGAAAACATTGTCAAGAGTATATATGCTCTGACAATGCTTTCAAAACGCCTTAATGGAGCGCTTGGGCTAAATATGCTATCCGGGCGCTTTCCTCGGTTAGATCCGCCGTGTCGTACGCTTTGATGATATTGCTTCCGATTGCCACGATGCCGTGCATTTCCAGAAGGAGAACCTGGCAGCCGGGAGAGGTTTTCAAAGCCTCGGCCGTATAGCGACGAAGCTCGTCGGTTCCGGAGGGGGCGAAGGGGACCCTGGGTATCGGCGGTTGCTTGAGGGCGGAGTCGGTGACGGCGGGGATACTTCGCTTTTTAACTGCAAACGCCGTGCAGTAAGGTGGATGGAGGTGGACGACGGCCCCGGCATCTTGACGCAGCCTGTAGATATCCGCGTGTATATGAAACTCCATTGACGGTACCAAGCCGGAGGGAGCCTCATGTTGGAGACTTTCCAGGTTTACACGGACAAGGTTTGCCGAGCTGGTATCTTTAAGCGAGAGCCCGGATGAGGTTATCAACATATGTTTTTCGTCTTCGAGCCGGACACTGATGTTGCCACCTGTTCCACCTACCAGCCCTCGGTCGTAAGCACGCCGCGAATAGTCGATCAGTAGCTTTGCTGTTTCGGTGTCTTTCATACCGTTTCCCCTTCAAATTATTTTAGTAATGTCTGCCGCAGTTCTGGCCGGTCGACTCGAGGACGCTTCCCCAGAGCCTCCCGGCCGGATCGATCTGCTTGCGTTTTGAAACTGCAAGGCCGATCGGCACATGGGTGTATTCCCCGTTCCAATAGCTCACCAGCATGTCGGTGCGACCGGCCATGGCGGCATGGACCGCATTGTGGCCGAGCAGTAAGCAGAAGACCGAATCATGCGGGTTTGCCGGCATGCTCCGTATGGTGTAGCTCGGGTCGATATATTTGAGCGTAACTTTCATCTTATCTGTATTGAAAAAATCGAGAATTTTTTGTTTTAGAAACAAGCCGATGTCTGCAAGTTTTAAATTCCCCGATTCATCCCTTTCAGAAGGTCCCTCAATATGATCCTGGCCCGCTCCTTCAGCCACGACTATAACCGCATGAGCACGGTTTTCCAGGCGCTTTTTCAGGCTCGCCAGGAAATTGTCAAGGGAAAACTTCACTTCCGGCACCAGACAGAAGTTGACCTCGCTGTTGGCAAGGGTCGCGTTGGCAGCGATGAAGCCCGAATGACGGCCCATGAGTTTCACAAGGCCTATCCCGTTTCTCGCGCCGGTGGCTTCCACGTGTGCGCAGTATATGGCTGTCCTGGATTCTCCCACAGCCGTTTCGAAGCCGAAAGATTTATTGACATAACTTATATCGTTATCGATGGTTTTGGGGATTCCCACGATAGCAATTTTTAAGTTGCGGTTGGCGATTTCTTCAGCCAGGGCATGGGCTCCCCTGAGGGTTCCATCTCCACCGATAGCGAAGAGAATCCCGATGTTCATTCTTTCGAGGGTGTCAACCATTTCACTCACATCCTGGGGCCCGCGTGATGTTCCCAGAATAGTGCCGCCCAATTGATGGATGTCCTTGACCCTTGACGGGTTCAGTTCAATGGGTACGTGCTTGTATTTGGGACTCAGTCCTTCGTAGCCGTACCGGAACCCGAACACCGTCCTTACTCCGTAGTGATGGAAGAGGCTCAGTACGATCGCTCTCATAACATCATTGACGCCGGGGCAAATCCCGCCGCACGTGACGATGCCGCATTTCAGTTTCGAAGGATCAAAATATATTTTTTGCCTGGGGCCGGCCATCTCGAACGATGGCAGTGAATCTGCATCATCAGGACAGCCTTCTATTTGCTTCACCCGGGAGTGATATAAAATTCGTTCATTATCTTCGATGTATTGAAGTGCGTTCATCGGAGAGGCGATACTGCATTTACCCAGGTGCTTAATATCATAATCTTTACAATTTAGGGTCATGAAATGAATTTCCTCCATAATAGAACCGCGTGTGGTGGATTCACAGCGATGGTAAGCCTGAATCTTGAAACCCTGGATTCAAAAAAAGATCTTCAACAATGTTTTCGTATCGCACGATTCATGGTATTTTTCAACATCAGTTAGGAGAAACCTATTTTTACGGTAATGGAGGAGGAATGAAATCTAAATCCACCAGGACCAAAATCGTTTGCACAATCGGGCCTGCGAGTGAATCGGAACATATAATCGAGGCTATGATGCTTGCCGGGATGAATGTCGCGAGGCTCAATTTTTCCCACGGAACCCGGGAAGGTCACCATGCGAAAATTCGAACTATTCGGAAAATATCCGAAAAATTGAGCATACCGATTGCGATACTGCAGGATCTCGGGGGGCCGAAAATCAGGATCGGAACCGTAGCCGAACCCGGTGTCAGGCTTGAGGTCGGGGATGAATTCATTCTTACTTCAGAGCCTGTTGAATCCGGCACCTCTAGAGTTTCCGTATCTTATCCCCAATTGCCCGGGGAAGTCAGGGAAGGGGATACCATTCTTCTCGCAGACGGCATGCTGGAATTGAAAGTGGTTTCGGTCAGAGAACCCGACATTCACTGTGAGGTTGTCCAGGGAGGAATCCTGACCTCGCATAAAGGGATCAATCTGCCTTCCAGGACAGTGGGGCTGCCGGCTTTGACGGAGAAAGACCGGGACGATCTTCTGTTCGGGATTTCAGAAGGCGTCGATTACGTAGCGGCCTCTTTT
>JAWOBE010000089.1:0-2540 GCA_046498185.1 Desulfatiglandaceae bacterium
CCAAAAGCACTAGCTTAAAAACAGCCGATACCGACGCCGAATTCTGGCCCCTGACTTCCCAGCAGGTGCGGGCCAGGTCAAAACTCCGTTTCGACACTCCAAAAACCTCGATCCCCACGCCGATACTTCACACTGAAATCTCCCGATTACGATTACGACAACGATAACGACAACCGCTTCGCTGACAACGATTGAGCTTAAGGCGAATAAAGGCCTTTGGGATATACACCCGCTCTATTCCGAGGAGAACCTCAACCCCTGCGCCTTACCAGCAAAGCTACCGTTTCTATATGGTAGGTATGAGGAAACATGTCGACAGGCTGAATTTCATGCAGTTCATAAGCGGTGCACAGCACGGCTAAATCTCTGGCCAGCGTCGTCGGATTGCAGGAGACATACACGATGCGCTCCGGGAGCATCTCGAGAATCCGGGAAATTACATCTTTATGCATACCGGCTCTGGGAGGATCAATCACCACCACGTCCGGCCCGGCACCCAATCCGGAAAGAACCTCACCGGTATCGCCGCACAAAAACCGGCAGTTGTCCACGTCGTTCATACTGCAGTTCCGGACGGCGTCATCCACAGCATCCCGATTCATCTCGATGCCGGTAACCGACGCCGCTTTCCGTGACAGAAAAACAGGGATCGTCCCGGTGCCGCTATAAAGATCGAGAACATCGGTGCCACCGTCCAGTTCGGCGTACTTCTCCACCACCCGGTAAAGCATTTCCGCCGCCGGGGGATTTGTTTGAAAAAAGGAATCCGGGGAAATTCTGAACAAAAAAGGGCCTATTCTATCGGTCAAAAACCCTTCTCCCATTAAAATTTTCCGCCTCTCACCCACCGCGACACTGGAGTGTCTTGTGGTTATACTGTTTACCACGGTTTTCACCCGTCCCGCCTCCTTCACAGCATCCAGAAACCGGTCCAGCGCACGTGGGTTTTCCTCCGATGTGATGATATTGACCATCCAGTTATCATCGACTCTGGAATAACGGAGTGTTAGAAAACGCCAGAAACCTCGATGGGATTTCAGGCCGTACGCCGGGAGGCCCGATTCGAGGGCACAACGCCTTGCTTCCTCAAGCAGCTTGTTTCCGTGTTCGTTTTGAAGCAGGCACCGATCAATGTCGATGACCTTGTTAAACGTTCCCGGCACGTGAAGACCAAGCGCTAAATGAGTTCCGGCCGGTTTTCCATTGTATTCCTCGGGCAAAAGCCACCGACGGTCGGAAAACGAAAACTCCATCTTGTTCCGGTACCCATAGAGATCGGGGGAAGGTATCGGATGCCGGACTGAAACACGTTGAATGCCACCGATATGAATCAGGGATTCCGCCACGTGTTCTCTTTTATAAACCAGCTGCTTCTCGTAGGCGATATGTTGCCACTGGCAGCCTCCGCAGAATCCAAAATACCTGCACGGAGGGCTGCAGCGGTCCGGTGAAGCTGAAATTATTTCGGTGATCTCCGCTTCGGCGAAAGACCGCTTTTTTCGGTATATTCGTGCTTTGACGACATCTCCCGGAACACCTCCCTTCACGAATATAACGAAACCTTCAACCCGCGAGACCCCCATCCCCTTATAGGCTGTCTTCTCCACTGTAATTTCCAGTTCCTCGCCTTTGCGGACCGTCATTCAATTCTCCTTTTTCCTGATGTCAGGTCATCCTACGCGACAAGCTGCGGAAAAGTCAAAGATCAACAAATTTCCAGACGGCCCGAAAGCCTATATCAAAAACTCTGTTTGCGCCTTTCTGAATTATCTGTCATATTTTTCGAGTTGAAAGACAGACGGTTCACCAATTTGCATGGAACACATCAGTGGGGATAAATCTATGACTCATGAATTGTTTGAGCGGGCGAAGGAACTGGAAGGCTGGATGACCAGCCTGCGCCGGGCGATCCACCGCAACCCGGAGCTCGGAATGCAGGAATACCAAACTACTAAACTGGTAAAGGCCGAACTTGAAAAAATCGGGGCTAAGATAAAAGACATAGGCCTCGAAACCGGTGTTCTCGGCTTGATCGAAGGAACCGGAGAAGGTCCGGTCACCGGGCTCAGGGCGGACATGGACGCACTCCCCCTGATAGAACGAACAGGGCTCGATTACGCCTCACAAAATAAAGGGATTATGCATGCCTGTGGTCACGACGGACATACCGCAATACTGCTCGGTGCAGCCAAAATCCTGAGCGAGATGAAAAACCGGTTCAAAGGCTTGGTCAAGTTCATTTTCCAGCCCGCCGAAGAGGGCCTTGGCGGTGCGGCGAAAATGGTGGAGGCAGGCGTGCTGAAAGACCCGGACGTCACCACGGTCATCGCCCTTCACGGCTGGCCGTTTCTGGAGGTAGGCAAAATCGGAGTTTGCAACGGACCGTTCACTGCGTCTGCCGACAAGTTCTCAATTACGGTGCACGGCCGGGGCGGGCACGGGGCGTATCCCCATAAAGCCGTGGATCCTGTGCTTGCCGCCTGTCACCTGGTGGCGACACTCCAGCAGGTGGCAAGCAGGCAGATAGACCCGGTTGAAAA
>JAWOBE010000188.1:0-6148 GCA_046498185.1 Desulfatiglandaceae bacterium
CTAAGACAGAAGATGACACCGGGGGCTATGAGAGGGTATTCAGGGTGGGGTGGAACCACAGAATATAGCCCGAAAGGCGCGTCTTCAAGAAGCTTGCGGTTGCTCTCGTCGAGGAACATGTGCCGACCATCAGACAAAACAGAACAATGCCCAAAACCCAACAGTAATTCCTTAAAATTTTCATATAATTCCCTCCAAAGCCCGCACAAAAATGACCCCTGAACGGGCACCCCGCCTCCCTGTTGGATGCAGTTTCCGATTTTATAGAGGATTATAACTTAAGCTGTTAGGATACCGGAACAGTCCTCGATATTCAAGAATTTCTTTCAAATGGCGGATATTTACCGTGCCCATTGTATTGAATTTGTGTTATAAGCGGTATTGGTATGGTGTCCGCATCATATCCATTTACCTTTTTCCAAGATAATTTTTGATGAGTTCGTAAAAAGTCAAAACAATCCTGTCCCTCGGGGTCGCTTTCGGTGTCGGTATCGGAAGTTGACCGGCGACCTTTTCGACCCCGATACCGATCCCGACACCGACGCCGATAAGGCGGGGATGGGACTTATTACGACGTCATCATTTTTGTATTACTGAAAATTACGGTGGTTCCACCGCAGTCATACCGTTTTCGCGCCCATTTGACGGCTGGTTCCCCGAATAAGGCTCAAAAATGGAGGATTTTATGGGAACGCCGGTTGAAAAGTCCATTCCGGCGGTATTTCAAAATCAGGCGGACAGGTACTCGGACACACCATGTATCTTCTGTAAGAACGATGGCGTATACAGGCCGCTTTCATGGACCTGTATGCAGACCATGGTCCGGAACCTCGCAGGATTTCTGATATCGCAGGATATCCGAAAAGGCGACCGCATAGCGATTTTTTCGCCCAACCGTTTCGAATGGTGGATCGCAGATCTTGCCGCACTATCCATCGGAGCAGTCGATGTACCGATATACTCCACCAATTCTGCAGAAGAGGCCCGGTACATTCTTGAGCATTCGGGAAGCAGACTTTGTTTTACGGGAGAGGAAGAACATCTGCAAAAAACTCTCGAACTGCGGACTCAACTTCCAGAGCTCCAAGCCATCGTTACCTTTAATAATTCCCATGTTGCCGACAACAAAGTGATTCCCTTCGAACGAGCCCTTTCCGAAGGACGTAGCGCACAAACCGATGATCTGTTCGATGCCCGTCTGGAAGCAGTCGGCCCGGAGGATAAGGCAACGATAATCTATACATCCGGAACCACAGGACCCCCAAAGGGAGTCATGCTGTCACACGGAAACTTTCTTTCCAACGTTAATCAAATCATGACGGATTTCTCGGGCCTGCTCGAACCCGATGACATATTCCTTTCATTCCTGCCGCTCTCGCACGCCCTTGAACGGACTGCGGGCTTTTATTTGCCTATAAAAATGGGAGCGACGGTAGCCTTCGCGGAAAGTTTTTTGACGATTCAACAAAACCTCCAGGAAATAAAGCCTACGATCATAGTCAGTGTGCCCAGGCTCTACGAAAAAATCCATACCGGAGTGCTGGCAAAGGTCAAAAACGCTTCGGCCGTCAAAAAAGCTTTGTT
This sequence comes from Desulfatiglandaceae bacterium, assembly GCA_046498185.1. Taxonomy (GTDB): domain Bacteria; phylum Desulfobacterota; class DSM-4660; order Desulfatiglandales; family Desulfatiglandaceae; genus CAYXDR01. The sequence continues at coordinate 1,585 of JAWOBE010000188.1, forward strand.
CATGACGGCGATGAAATGCGCCGCCCGCAATGTTGAATATGTCTGCAATGCAAAAGAAAGAAAAGGCATGTTCGAGCTTCGTTATTCGCTCGCCGACAGGCTGATTTTTTCGAAGCTGAAATCCGCCATTGGGATGGAAAGACTCAAATTCGCCGTTTCAGGCGGAGGTGCGCTTTCGGTAAAGGATGCAGAGTTTTTCCTGGGCATAGGAATCCTCGTTCTTGAAGGATTCGGCCTCACAGAAACCAGTCCGGTAACTCATGTCAACAGGCCCAGCGCCATTCAGCCCGGCTCCGTCGGAACCCCGCTCAGCGGAACCAGGGTCAAAATTGATTCTTCAGGTGAAATCCTCATCAAGGGTCCTCAGGTGATGATCGGCTACTACAGGGATGAAGCCGCCACAAAAGCCGTATTCACTGAAGACGGCTTTTTCCGCACCGGCGACGTCGGAGTCATCGATGAAAAAGGCCGTTTAACGATAACCGGGCGTATTAAGGAAGTTATAATAACATCCGGCGGCAAAAGCATCTCTCCTCAAAATATTGAAAACACTCTCAAAGCCTCGAAATACATCGAACAGGCAGCCGTGATTGGAGAGAAAAGGAAATACCTCTCTGCGCTTATCGTGCCGGCATTAGATGAGCTGATGAGATGGGCCTCGAGTCGGGGAATAAGAACGAACTCAATAGAATCACTATTAAACGAGGAACACGTCAAAAACCTTTATGAACAGGAACTAGCAGAATGTAATGCAGGATACGCCAGGGCCGAACAGATACGTAAATTCACCCTGCTCCCCGATGAATGGACCCAGGAAACCGGGGAACTCACTCCTACACTCAAACTCAAACGGCATGTGGTGGAAAGAAAATACGCCGACCTCATTGAAAATATGTATCCGCCTGAAATTTAGGATACGATACGATTTTCCTCCCCGTCAAGCCTGCCTAAAAATTTCAAATTTTCATAAAAGTACAAGACTTCGTTTTTACTCTCATAGATAAAAAACGTCCGGGTCGGGGATTTCGCTGCGGGGGATTTATTGCGAAGCGACGAAAGAAAAAACCCCTCCTCAGTCCATAATTTAAATTCAGGAGGGGTCTTTATGCTTTTGTTTTAAGTAAATTTTAATTAAATTTATTGTTAAATTCAGTCTGTTTTGATTCCATCCCATATAACAAGTATCAACGCTCCATCCCCTGACTCGAAGGGACCATGACCTTCCTTGGGGCTGTAAATCTGGAAAGAACCTTCAGAAAAAACGCGGCCCTCACTCTTATAGGAGCCTTTCAAAACAAAATGTTGTTCCGTATACACATGAGAATGAGACTCCATCTTAAAACCTTTGGGAACTTTGAGCACGATTGTCCGGCCATCCTTGTCGTCACGCAGGATTTTCATGAAAGTGCCTTCCGGATAATCTTTTGCTACCTCCCAACCTGAGTCATCAAATATGTTTATTAAATTTTTCATGATAGCTCCCTCCCTTTTATTTGGGTTCAAAACGGAAAAAATCCTTTTACTGGAGCCAACATAAAAATTATCAAACAAACTTATTTTACCGTCAAGGAAAATCGACCAGGGGTGGACCCCATTGTCAAGACCATTTTTTTGAGAATTAAGGTGTACAGTTATAGCGTTTAATCTGCAGGATTTAGGATCGTCGTTGGCTGAGCCGCGGCTGCAAAAAACCGCTGTTTTGTTGGCGATCAGCTTGACTCCATGGTTGGGGGTATCGTTTTCCGTGCGATGTCGATAAGGGAAAGGAGCGCATTATTCACCGCTTTCTCATTCGGGAACGCCTGTGCAACCTCCGGCCTGAGAACGACGATATTAGATGACTCTTTCAAGTGTTTTGCATACTTGCCCCGCACAAAACCGCCGGGAAAATCAGCTCTCGTGTATTCTGGGCGGAGTTCGTCTTTGCCGATTTCTTTATCCTTATTCATACAGTTTCCGTTCTCATTTACTCGCCTTGCGAGCGCTTATAACCCTGATAGTTTCCCCTTCCTCAGTATGAGAGACCAATAAAAGTCTATTCTTTGCGGATACGCCGAACGTAATATATCGATTTTCATAATCAGAATGATCGGGATCAACACCGGTGATGGCCATGGGGTCACTCAGAGCAGTTGCAGCTTCTTCGAAGGCAACCCCATGCTTCTAAGGTTAAGTTTTGCCTTTCTTGGATCCCATTCAATCTTCATGGCTTACAACATATCACATTCCTGCATTCTTTTCATAGTCTTCGCAGTCGTTAGATCAGTCGGTCGCGTAACCTTCCCGGACGGCGTTTTCCATGTCGGCCAACTCGTCATCGGTCAAAAACCCGAAATGCGATTCCCTCTTTCTCGCCGAAAGACGACCATTGTTTTGCAGGCAGAGCTGGATAAAAAGATCGATGAGCCGGTCAGGCATGTCCACGATTTCCTGAATGGCCTCCTTGGTCCTATCATAATTCGCCAGAAAATCGAGTTCTTCCACCAGTTCGTGCTCGATGGTGAGGTTGACAAAATCGTACAACGCCTCCGCCTGAGCGGTCATGTCGATATACCTGTACAGGCGTCCGGTCCCACCCTGGACGGTCATCTGCCCAAAATCGTCCAGGTCGTATTCAACCAGCCGCATCAGGGCGTTTGAGAACGCCTCCAAAGAGTGATCGTAAAGGGCCGGATTTTTCAGCATGGCGCCGGAGACCGGGAACATAAGCCCTTTCGGGATCGCGCCGCGCAGGAACAGAATATTGTGAATGAGAAAACGATGAATTCGGCCGTTGCCGTCCTCGAAGGGATGCATGAAGACGAACCCGTAGGAGATGGCGGCTGCATGGATAACGGCAGGGACCGCGCCCTCCTTCATCACCTGGTGGGCCGTGAGCAGGCCCTCCATCAGTTCCGGCAGATCCCCAGGCTTCGGGCAGACATAATGAACGAACTGTTTCTGGTAGGAAACCGTCTGTCCGACGTAGTTCTGGTTAGCCCGGTAGTCCTTTTCGCGGAACCGGGGATCAACGATGCGGTTCTGCACGTCGATCAGGAGAGGCTTCTCACAGAAGTCCTTGTGCTCGGCCATCTCCAGCAAGCCGATGAACTTCTCTGCCCTGGAAGCGCTCGGATTGATTTGTTCGATCTCGAATGAGGATTTGGTCTCTTTGTTATACAGGTAGCTCAATGCTCGTCTGAGAAGTTCCGCTGGATAGGAGGTCACAACCTCTTCACACCGTTTCCGCAGGTCGATTTCCTCCATGGCGGCGAGTTTTTCGGTGCGCCGGATGATGGGACAAAAATCTTTCCCGCCAAGCAGATTGTCGAAGATCCTCTGACGCTGTACACGACGGCCGGGCGTTGCGGTGTAGTAACGGCCCGATTCCAGCAGCTCGATGTAATTCCCTTTGGCCAGATCCGGAAGTGGGAGTTTCCGCCCGGTCAGGAATTCATACAGGAACCAAACCCTACGGGCATATTTTCCGGTCGGTTTGGAGCTGATCCAGGCCGCTATTTCGTCTTCCAGGGCTACGTCGAATAGGGCCGACAATAGCCCCAAATTAACGCCATCATATTTGAGGGCGAACTCCAGATGATTTCCGGTTCCGTCTCCCGGCCAGTAAGACTGGGGATAGACGGATTCTACCCGCCCATCCTGAATGGTCGAGCGCAGCGTCCCGGTCGCGCTGACAGAGGACGTGTGCCAATTCGGCAGAACGCTCAAGCCGTACTGCTCGATCAGAAACGCATAGCCTGCCAGCCGGTTCTGTGTCGTGTGCAACGTCATGGCACCTCAAAAAATCGTTACCACTCTCAAAAAATAATTACGAAAAACCTTTTGTATAAAAATATAGTTACCCTGGTAGCAATTTTCAAGGAAATTGGCGTATAAGCTTGAGTGTGGTCAAACCCTAGGCGATCCTCGAAAGCAGAGAATAACAGAAGCTGGCGTCAAAGAAATCCTGACTACTATCGCAATGACTATTGCCGGCTCAGGGCTTGGCTTGAACACAACCCGGGCTATCGCAAGTGCTACCGGGAAAGCCATCCGGAATACATCGAAAAAAACCGAAAGGCACAGAAGGTTCGTGATCGGCGAAAAAAGCTCCGTCTTGATATACAAGCCCAGTTAAAGAGGCAGGCCTCTGATATCACGAACGAACTGTGGGAATCCGTGAATCTTGATATACAAGCCCAGTTGGAGGCAAAACCCCTTGAAATGACCTTTCTTTTCAGCACGATCCCCTGTCTTGATATACAAACTCAGATGGACGCGACGTTGCGTGGGAAGGAAAATGGCCCCATCGTCTGCGGGAGGTGACATCGATGTTAGAGAAGAAAATCATCAAGGCGTCCCGGGTTCGTAGGATTGAAGGCTCCTTCAGCTGGATAGACCATCGCTTTATCACCGGCGGTTTTCTGGAGAGTCTGTCCGCGATGGAAATCCTCCTTTACTTCTTCCTGGTGAGCGTTTCCGACAGAAACGGCATCAGCTTCTATCATGACGACAGCATCTGCAGCCTGATCAAGATCGGCCTGGCCTCCCTGGGCGAGGCACGGGAAGGTTTGATCAGCAAATC
>JAWOBE010000208.1:0-3688 GCA_046498185.1 Desulfatiglandaceae bacterium
AAACGTTTGATCCCGGAAAACATAGAATTGGTTTTTTCACCTAAAGCTCGAACGAGCACCGTCCGAGCCGATCCAGGCCAGATAGAAGAGGTTTTGATCAACCTGGCCGTGAATGCCCGGGATGCAATGGCCACGGGCGGTAAGCTGGTGATTGAAACATTTAATATTCGGTTGGATGAAGACTACGTGAGCGTTCATCGGGGTTCGAAACCGGGTTCATATGTAGTGATAGCCATTTCGGATACAGGCTGTGGCATGGACAAGGAGATTATGGAGCATCTCTTTGTACCGTTTTTCACGACCAAGAAAGCGGGCACGGGAACAGGGCTCGGACTCGCAACCGTATATGGGACGGTTAAACAGCACGAGGGGAATATCTGGGCATACAGTGAGCCGGGAAAGGGGTCTACATTCAAGGTGTATCTCCCGTGTATAACTGAAAAGGAAGTAAAAACGGCTGCAGGGGAGTTGAAAGAATCCCTGACAGGAACCGGGACCATACTGGTTATTGAAGATGAAGCTTCGATATTGAGGATCGCGAAGCGATCACTCGAATCCAGGGGCTATAGCGTTTTAACCGCCGCTTTGCCATCGGAGGCGCGGCGGGTTCTGGGGACTCGTGGGTTGGATATCGACATGTTGCTCACCGATGTGGTGCTGCCCGAAATGAACGGCCGGGCTTTTTATGAATCCGTGCGGCGGGAGTACCCACATCTTCGGGCGTTGTTTATGTCGGGATACACGGATGATGTGATCGTTAGAAAGGGAATGCTCGATTCCAACATGCCGTTTATCCAGAAACCGTTTACTCAGGATGCGTTGGCTTCCAAGGTGAAAGAGGTGCTCGAAGGGGGTAGAAATGGAGAACGGGGTTCCACCGGAAATTCTGGTGGTGGACGATGAGGAATACATCTGCCGGATGGTTGGGAGGCTTCTTCAGTCTAAGGGTTATTCATCCACCAAGGCATGCAGCGGCACCGAAGCGCTGGAAATCCTTGCTTCCAGGAAATTCGAGCTGCTCATAAGCGACATAACGATGCCGGGTATGTCCGGAATGGAGCTGCTGAGCGAGGTCAAAAAATTATATCCCGACCTTGCGGTGATCATGCTTACGGCTGTGGACAACCAGGAAACCGCGATCGATGCCTTGGAACTCGGGGCCTATGGTTATGTCATCAAACCTTTCCACAGCAATGAACTTCTTATAAATATTGCGAATGCCCTTAGGCGCCGGCAGCTGGAGAAAATGCACAATGAATATGAAGCCAGGCTCGAGTTCGAAGTAGGCGAGCGAACGCTTGAAATACGAAAAACCCAGGAGGAGGTTATTTACCGGCTTGGTTCCGCTTCTGAATTCCGTAGCCTGGAAACCGGCGCTCATGTCAGACGAATGGCTAAATATACCCGGGTTCTCGCAAGGGCTCTTGGGTGGGATTTCAGCGAATCGGAGGATTTGGGCCTCGCAGCCTCGATGCATGATGTCGGCAAAATCGGAGTGCCGGATGAAATTTTGTTGAAACCCGGTAAATATACACCGGAGGAATTCGAAGTGATGAAAGAGCATACAACGATCGGGGCATCGATTCTTGAAGGGTCGAACATCCCGCTGATCGTGCTTGCCAGGGAAATCGCCCTCTGTCACCATGAAAAATGGGACGGTTCCGGCTACCCCAGGGGGTTGGCGGGTGAAAACATCCCTGTAAGCGCCCGCATTACAGCCGTCTGTGATGTTTACGACGCACTTGTCAGCGACCGGGTTTATCGCCCCGCGATGGACGAGGAGACTGCGCTTTCGATCATGAAAGAGGGAAGGGGGCGGCATTTCGATCCGGAGATATATGATCGCTTCATGGAATGCCTGCCTGAGTTTCACCGCATTAAGTCCAAAATGGACAAGGATTCTGAAGACTCAGAATAAAAAGTCTTATAAAATTAATATTGGATGTTTGCGGTGTCCATGTCCAAATCCGCGCGGCATTTTCCTGGACATCCAGTTGCCGGAATTGGTTTATCCTTGACACTCGCAGACAATTATTGGTAATCTAATTAATAATGGTTCTCCACTAACAACTAATTTCGGTTTAAAAGCGATGGAAAAAGGTTGCAGCATTAAAAATTTCAACGACCGCATCGAACAAATGGTTACAAAACTCAGGGAACATGAATTTCGTGTGACACCACAACGAATGGCTGTTCTCAGGGTATTGGCAAGTAGCGGGCATCCCTCCGTGGAAATGATTTATGAGGCCATAAGGTCTGAATTTCCGACTACGAGCCTTGCCACGGTTTACAAGACGGTGCACGTTCTGAAAGAGGTCGACGAAGTTCTTGAAATCGCTTTTCCGGACGGGAGCAACAGATACGATGGAACCAACCCCCACCCACATCCTCATGTTATCTGTACTCGCTGCAAAAAGATCGTTGATTCGGAGCTGGAATCACTTAAGGATATAACAAGAAAAGTGGGCGATGAAACGGGTTTTGACATATTGACCCATCGTTTGGACTTTTTTGGTATTTGCGGTGACTGCAAAAGAAAAGAGAAATCAGCTTAAAGGAGGTATTGCGATGACAAATGACGAACGCAAACCCACAACCACTGATGCCGGGATCCCTGTATCAAGCGACGAGTTTTCGCTGAGCGTAGGTCCCGATGGTCCCCTTCTGCTTCAGGACCACTACCTGATGGAGCAGATGGCTAATTTCAACCGGGAGATGATTCCTGACCGCCAGCCCCATGCAAAGGGTTCCGGGGCTTTCGGCTATTTCGAAGTCACCCGGGACGTCAGCGCCTACACCAAGGCGGCGGTATTTCAGCCCGGCACGAAGACGGACGTGCTTGCCCGGTTTTCCACTGTGGCCGGCGAAAGCGGCAGTCCCGACACCTGGCGGGACGTGCGCGGATTTGCCCTCAAGTTTTACACCTCCGAGGGCAACTACGACATGGTGGGCAACAATACGCCGGTGTTTTTTGTACGCGACCCCATGAAGTTTCAGAACTTCATCCATTCCCAGAAGCGCCGTGCCGACAGTGGGTTGCGCGACGCCGACATGCAATGGGACTTCTGGACGCTCTCGCCCGAGTCGGCCCACCAGGTCACCTTCCTGATGAGCGATCGCGGAGTCCCGAAGAGCTATCGGAACATGAACGGCTATACAAGCCACACCTATATGTGGATTAACGCTGAAGGCGAGCGTTTCTGGGTCAAGTATCACTTCAAGACCGACCAGGGCCTCGATTTCCTGACCCAGGAAGAGGCGGACCGGATCGCCGGGACGGATGCCGACTACCATCGCCGCGATCTTTTCGAGGCCATCAAGCGGGGGGATTCCCCCAGCTGGACACTGAAAGTCCAGATCATGCCCTTTAAAGAGGCCGAGACCTACAGGTTCAATCCCTTCGACCTGACCAAGGTGTGGCCCCACGGAGACTATCCCCCTCAAGAGGTCGGCCGGTTGACGCTGAATCGCAATCCAAGTGATTTTCACAGCGAGATCGAGCAGGCGGCATTCGAGCCGAACAACCTTGTTCCGGGGATCGGTCCCAGCCCGGACAAGATGCTGCTCGCGCGCCTGGTTTCCTACGCCGACGCCCACCGGGCCCGCCTGGGTTGAGGAGGTCGATGCCTGGGACGTGGACGCCGTGAACTCGGTGTTGCGCAAGGCTATGGCGCACGAGGAGGGGCCC
>JAWOBE010000235.1:0-13975 GCA_046498185.1 Desulfatiglandaceae bacterium
TGATTCCATTGTCCATCAGGGGCAGTTGAGTGTGGTTTTTCTTGCGCATTTTTTGGTGGCCCTTTCCTATTTGTTGTCGTTATTTCAATTGCTTGAATAACTTTATACCAACAAAACCGGGAATTTGTCCACCTTAAAATGCGCTTTTTTTTGATTCTTATCAACAATTTACCTTTTCCGGATGGACACTATTTATATAATGGCAGGCGGGACAGAATCCATTCAAATTAGGGCTACGCGTCAACCTCCAAATTTTCGGCCGACGGCTTTCCCATAATCCTGGCAGGCTTTTATTCCTTCCTGGGTTTCGACGATCGCCTCCTTAATGCTTAGCGCTCCTAAATCAACCGTATCCATTTTGAAGACAAATTTCATGGTATCGAAAACCATGGGAGCTGCTTCTCCGCTGTGGGTGTATGGGCCAAAGGCTCCACCGATTTTACCCAAAAGATTCGCCTTTTCCGCAAGAAAAAGGAAATTTTTCATACCGGGAGTCATGTCCCTATGGTATGTCGGGCAGCCAAAAACAAATCCGTCAAATTCTTCCATTTGCTTTTCATCGGAAATCTCTGTAATCTTTTCCACCACGGCTTCGTTCCCTGAAAAACGGAGTCCTTCAGCAATGTATTCCGCCATTTTTTCCGTTTTCCCTGTCCTGCTTATGTAAGCAACAAGAATTCTCTTCATTTTTATCTCCTTTATGATTTCATTTTTTTAATTTACCATATCACTTAGGTCTGGCACAATAAAATTCGGTGAATTACTCGATATAGAGCATATCGAGCTTAGCTGCTTTTTCTCCTAGAAGAGCGACCCCGTCGCCTTTTTCTGTGCTTCAATTACGGGCCTAATTGTGCTAATTGAGTTTTTTGATTCTTTAGCCGGTGGAGACCTTGAATCGAAAGGAAGTTTTCCATGATCGACACCATGAAGGAATTGCTGCGCACAAACGATATGTGCGTGCTTGCCACGACTGCGGCCCAAAGGCCGCACTGTTCGCTGATGGCGTATGTCTGCGATGATGCTGTCCATTATCTCTACATGGTCACCTTCAGGGATTCGGTGAAGTTTCGCAATCTATCTCAGAATCCCGATGTCAGCCTGCTGGTGGACACACGTGAAACTCATGGAAAAGGGCGGAGAGCCGAGACCAAGGCTCTGACGGCTGCCGGGATTTATGAACCGATTGCAAGCCCGGTCCAGAGAGCTGAAGCCAAGTCGCGCCTGATGGCGGGTCATCCGCATCTCGAGGTTTTCCTTCAAAGCGACGCTGCTGAAATCATCGCTGTCAGGTTGACGTCCTTGCTGTTGATGGACGGGTTGACGGACGCAACCTTTCATGAAATTGCATAGATTTGCCGGCGTCGTAAAAAGTACCATCCCCGTCTTATCGGCGTCGGGGTCGGGATCGGTATCGGGGTCGAAAAGGTCGTCATTCAACTACCGATACCGACGCTGACAGCGACCCCGACCCCGGGGGACACGAACACAGGGTCGATTGTTGAACTTGTTTTCCCGGTAAAAGTTGATGGCTTTGAATAAAAAAAATCGAATATGAAAGGAACAAGGATATGAATGAATTAAAATCTTATTTTGACAATGCAAAAGGCCTCGGCGTCATGGCCACTTCCGACAAAGATGGAAATGTTAATGCCGCCGTCTATTCAAGGCCCCACTTTATGGAGGACGACACGGTCGCCTTTATCATGCGTGATCGACTGACGCACCACAATCTCCAGTCCAACCCTCAGGCAGCGTTTTTATTTGTGGAGGAGGGCTCCGGATACAATGGCAAAAGGCTTTATTTGAATAAGGTGCGTGAAGAGGAAAACAGTGAACTCATCAGCGATATCTCACGCAGGCAGTACCCAAAGCCTCCTGGAGACGATAGATTCCTGGTGTTTTTCAAGATAGATAACGTTCTTCCTCTCATCGGTGGTGCATGACAGCCTGCGGACCGCAACACACCCGAGTATTCTCGGACCATTAAGCCCTATGAGGAGATCGCCATTCGGACGCGAGTACTTGCCTGGCAAGCAAGACCGCAGTTTGACCTGCCTGCGCCGCAGCGCGGCAGGCAGGCGCAGAGATTGGGCAAAAGGACCATTTCCGGATGGAAACTACCTATAAGTGGAAAGCGCTTGTCACCGTAGCTATGGGCACCATGATGGCGACGCTCGATGCAAGCATCACCAACATCGCCTTTCCTGTGCTTACCGAGGTGTTTGACGCTGAGCTGACCACCGTTCTGTGGGTGACGCTCGCCTATATTCTGGTGAGCAGCAGTTCGATGCTTCTTGTCGGGAGGATAAGCGACCTTATCGGTCGAAAAAGTATCTATACCCTTGGCATGGCGGTTTTCACTCTGGGGCTTTTCTTTTGTTCCGTTTCTCAAAGCCTGGGTCAGCTGATTCTTTCCAGGGCGTTCCAGGCTCTGGGGGCGGCAATGACCATTGCCTGTGGAACTGCGATCGTCACGGAGGCATTTCCCCCAAAAGAGATCGGAAAGGGCCTTGGATTTCTTGGAGTGGCCGTCTCTTTCGGGTTTATCGTTGGGCCCGTCGTGGGGGGATTCCTGCTGGAGTGGTTTGACTGGCGGGCTATTTTCTATGTGCGGCTGCCTTTCGGGTTGATTACTCTTTTAATGGCCATTTTTCTCCTCAAGGGAAGCCCGGGGGGATCGGGCAGGCTTCACCTGGATATACCCGGGACCGTGGCCTCTACAGCCGGGCTGTTTTGCCTGGTATTCGGTGTCAGCCAGATCAGAAAATACGGGTTGGACTCATCCTTTGTTCATGCCTTGATCGGCTCAGGTCTTGTTTTTCTCGTGGTGTTTGTTTTTATCGAACGCAGGGCTGCACATCCCATTGTCGACCTGGCTTTGTTTCGGAACCGCGTTTTTTTAAACGCTGCGGCGGCTCTCTTTGTTATTTTTGTGGCGGTCCCCTCCCATGTTCTTCTTATGCCTTTCTACCTGATGAAAGGGATTCTTCTGACGCCCTCCGAAGCCGGTCTCCTGCTGGCCGTCCACTCTATGACCGCAATGGTCTTCGGCCCGATAAGTGGATGGCTTTCCGATCACTTCGGCCCTTTCCGGTTCGCCATTCTAGGGGCTTCGGCGGTGACGGCCGGTTTTTTTCTTATGCGATTTTTTAACCTTCAAACGTCGGTGACAATGATCGTTCCGGTTTTGATCCTGTCCGGGCTTGGGGTAGGTGCGTTTCAGGCGCCGAATAATAGTATAATCATGGGTGGGGTACCTCGAAGCCGTCTCGGTACGGCTTCCGCCCTGATCGCCACCCTGAGACAGGTGGGTTTTTCTTTGGGGATGGCTCTGGCCGGCGCCGTTTTTACCGGCAGGCAGGCCATATATGAGGCGAGGTTCGTGGAAGCAGGCGCGGCTTTAAGCCATGGTGCCAGGCGTGCCATTCCCCCTGCTTTCCATGATGCCTTGCTGATGTCTGCGATTCTGGGGATTTTGTTGCTTTTGTTATGTATTTTTAGCAAGCAGAAAAAACATCCCGACTCCTCAACCTGCTGAAAGACCAGGCATTTCCAATCTGGAAACTTCGCTGGTACCCATCCGGAAATGCCGGGTGGGCACCAGCGAATGGCTGATAGCTGACTGTAGCGGTGAGGGGATTGTACAAACCCAAAAGGCCGGGTATGATAAAAAGCAAGGTAGCCGGAAAACTCAGATTCGTCGGGAGATCCGCGGGTTTTGCGGTATGGTCGTAATTTAAAAAAAGGATGACGATAAAGTGGAAGAAATCCGCATTCTTGTAATCGACGATGAACGGGTTATCTGTGAAGGTTGCAGGCTGGTGCTTTCAGACGGAAATCATTCGGTGGATGTGCGGATGAGCGGCCAAGCGGGACTGGAAGCGATATTGAACGGTCGCTACGATATCGTTCTTCTGGACATAAAACTTCCTGACCTGAACGGCATGGAGATTTTAAAGACTGTGCGGACTGAAAAACCCGGCGTTTATGTAATCGTGATGACCGGGTATTACACCGTTCAAAACGCAGTGGAGGCGATGAAGTCCGGCGCTTTCGATTACCTGACCAAGCCTTTTTCGGATGATGAACTGTCGATTGCAGTAGCCAAGGCCGAGGAGAACAAACGACTCAAGGACGAAAATCTTTTTTTGCGAAGGCAGTTGATAGGAAAATTCGATTTTTCGGGCATCATCGGGGAAAATCAGCGCATATTGAAATTGTTCGAGGAGGTCAAAAAGGTCGCTCCCACCGACAGCACGGTACTTCTTTGCGGAGAGACCGGAACAGGGAAGGAACTGTTTGCAAGAGCCCTGCATGCCAGGAGCAAAAGGGCGGAACGCCAGTTCGTGGCGGTTGACTGCAGCACGTTTGCACCGTCGCTGCTTGAAAGTGAACTTTTCGGACATGTTAAGGGGGCTTTCACGGGAGCCGCCGGGGGTAAGGCGGGGATTTTTGAAACGGCGGACGGAGGCACTCTTTTTCTGGATGAAGTGGCTAACCTGGACATGGGGATCCAGGGAAAACTGCTGCGCGTGATGGAGACCGGGGAATTCAAGCCCGTGGGCGGGAGCCGCATCGAAAAATCGGATGTAAGGATTATTACGGCGACCAACAGGGATTTAAAAGCAATGGTTGAGGAAGGAACATTCAGGGAAGACCTGTTTTATCGTTTGAATGTGTTCCCGTTGAACCTTCCTCCACTGAGGGAGCGGAAAGACGACATCCCCAGGCTGCTCTATCATTTTTTGAAGAAATATTGCCGGAGAACCGGAAAACGGGTTGACGGTTTTTCCGACGATGCTCTAGAAATGTTGATATCCTACGATTGGCCTGGAAATGTCCGCCAGCTGAAAAACACGGTGGAACGCCTGGTCATTCTTTCCGAGGGCCGAATACTGGATGATCGTAGCCTCGGCGATACCTGGGAGGGGGAGACTTCTCCGGCGGCGGACCGGGTACCTCAAACGCTGGATGAACTCAGGTCGTTAAAAAAGGATTTGTTGGAAAAGCATTTCGGCCGCATCGAAAAGGAATTCCTTCAACAGGCGCTTTCATCTGAAAATGGAAACATCACCAAAGCCGCCACGAGAGTGGGTATGCAGCGCTCGAATTTTTCCGCCTTGATGAAAAAACACAACCTCTCCGCCGGTTCCACCCGATAGGGACGTTTTTTGGATGAATGTAGGGGAGGGGTTTACCTGTCGGGCGTAGCCTTAGCGAAGACTGACCCCCTCCCTTCGCTCTTTTTTCCGTCGGCGAAAGGCTGATCGTGGCCCCACGCCGAAAGACGTTGCGGGCTGGGGTGCTGAAGAGAAAAAAACATAACAATTCGATGCCGCCGGTCGGATTTGTTATTGACAACGCTCTCGGGAAGGGTAGTATCCAGGATGGAGTTTCTCGGCGGATGTTCATACGATCAATTGCCGTGCGGCGTATTTTTTTTGTATCGTGGCGTATAACTATTTATACGGCTTTAAGTTTTTGAAATTATATGGATAGTTAGTCAAAAACCCAATTCAGACCGTATAGGCGATTATACGTTTCAATTCATTCGATTATTTGCTTTTTCAGACATTATGTATATAAACATTTGATTTAAATGTTTATTTTATTTTTAAAAAAATCTACTGTCAATCTGCTTTTCCGGCACGGTGTTTGCTGCCTAATCAGTTAAAGGGTTTTTTAAGGTGAATTTAATTCGATGGGCGATACGCCGTAAACGAGAGGAGAGCGAAAAATGACAGAATTGCGAAAATCAGACGTTTCAGATGTACAGATGTTGCCTCATATCCTGGTGATGGAAGACGATGCCAGTGTTGCCAAGGGACTTGAGATGGTCCTGAACGAAGAAGGCTATGATGTCTATCTGGCTGGGACCGGCCATCTGGCACTGGAGGCCTTCAAACAAAAACGATATGATCTGTTGGTGGCGGATTTAAGACTACCGGATATGGACGGTATGGAAGTGATCCGTAAGGTGAAGGCTGAAAAACCGGACACCGGTGTCGTGGTGATCACGGGCTACGGCACGGCCGCGATAGCCGTGGAGGCCATGAAAACAGGCGCGCATGACTTTTTGCCCAAGCCGTTCACTGAAGAACAGATCAAGGCGGCGGTGGATGATGCACTGAAGGCCCGCACCGCAAAAAAAGAGGAGTTTTTCGGTGAAGCCGATGGAGAGAAAATCCAGCTTATCCAGAAGCGGGAAGTGATTAATGTGTTGAACCGTACCGCCGAAGATGGAGCTTTCTTGCGCGATCTGATGGAAAACGGCTCGGCGGCGCTTGAAGGCTACCAGCTCTCGAGCAGGGCCAAAGCCGCGTTAATCTCCGGGGATCTCAAATGGATCAATGAGAATGTCGGGGAGCTTACGCAGAAACAGTTGCTGTTTATATACAACCGCCTGGAACGGGAGGCCTGGTAATCCACAAATGAGTTCTTCGACATCGTTCGAAAACTATTTTCATGTCATCCGGGACATTATCCGGGCGATGCATTCGTTGACCAATCTCCAGGATGTTCTGGATGTTGTGGTAGCCAAGTCCACCAAGGCTCTGAACGCGAAGGGAGCTCTTCTAAGGATCTTAAACAGGGAGACCAACCTGTTCGAAGTGCGGGCCGCGGCGGGGCTTGGGGAACGATACCTGAAAAAGGGCCCTGTCAACACCGAAACGATCCTGGCAACGCTTTCGAAGCCGGGTGAGGTTTACGTAATCAGAGATATCTGGAATGCCCCCCGGGTCGACTATCCCCAGCAGACCTGGGATGAGGGCATCCGGATGCTCCTCGACGTGCCTTTGGCAATCGAGGATAATTTGACCGGGATCCTGAGAATTTATCTTTCAGAAGAGCGTGAGCTTTCCGAGGATGAAGTGGATTTCCTAAAGACTGTGGCAATGCAGTGCGCCTGTGTCATAGAACGGGTGGGGCTGATCGAAAGCCAGCAGTCTCGTTTTGAACACCTCGCAACCCAGTTTGAAAAAGGTTCATCCCTTGGCCGTATGGCCGCGGGGATCGCGCACGAGATCAACAATCCTCTTGCCGGTATTCTCCTTTACAGCTCCAACATGAGCAAAAAAGTGCCGAAGGGCGGCCCTCTTGAGGAGGGTCTTAAAATCATCATCAGTGAAACCCAGCGTTGCAAGACCATTATTCAGGGGTTGCTCGATTTCGCGCGCGAACAGGAACCAGAAAAATTTCAGGCGGATATCGACGAAATCCTGCATTCAGCTGTGGATATTGTGGAAAACGAGTTCCACCTGCGCCAGGTGCCGATTCACGTCGAACCGGCCGCAGAAGCGGTACAAACTTTTGTGGATAAAAACCAGCTGGAACAGGTGTTTATAAACCTTCTGTTGAACGCCCTTCACGCCGTGGAAGACCATAACGGCTTTGTCACCGTCAAGAGTACAGTTGACAGCGAACACGAAAAAATAATGGTGGAAATTACGGACAACGGCTGTGGCATACCACCGGAGAACCTGAAAAAAATTTTTGAACCTTTTTTTTCCACGAAATCCAACGGTACGGGTCTCGGACTGGCGGTCAGCTACGGAATCGTCAGGAATCATAACGGAGACATCAGGGTTTCAAGCAAGCAGGGCTCCGGTACACGTTTTACAGTGGAGTTTCCGATCGTATCCGAGGAAGAGTTTGCCGGGGAGTCAACATGAAAGATCTTGATATCCTGGTCATCGATAATGAGGATGTCATCTGTGACGCCTGCGAAATGGTTCTGACCGAAAAAGGCCACAGGGTCGACTATTACAAGACAGGCAAATCGGGATTGCATGCCGCCGGCCTGCGTCATTACGACCTCGTCCTCCTGGATATGAAACTCCCCGATATGGACGGCATGGATATCCTCAGGATGTTGAAGGATAAGATGCCCTCTCTGGCGGTGATCGTTATGACCGGTTATTCTACGACATCCAATGCAGTGCAGGCGATGAAGCTTGGTGCCGTTGATTATCTTTCCAAGCCCTTTACAGATGATGATTTGTTGCGTGCTGTCGAAAACGCATGTTTCGGAGGATGAACGGGGGAACCAAAAATATAAAAACGTGGGCCTTAAAATGGGCCAACGGCGCTTATCAAAAAAAGGGAGCGAAACAATGAGTGACACTGTGAGCAATCAAGGACTGCAGGGTGCGGTGATGGTCGTCGGCGCTGGTATCGCCGGTATGCAAGCAGCCCTGGATATCGCGAATGCGGGGTTTTATGTCTATATGGTCGAAAAATCGCCGGCCATCGGCGGGGTTATGGCCCAGCTGGATAAAACGTTTCCGACTAATGACTGTTCGATGTGAATCCTGGCACCAAAACTGGTCGAGGTCGGCCGGCATGTCAATATTGAGCTTCTGACCCTCAGCGAAGTTAAAGGTATTTCCGGGGCGGAAGGTGATTTCACGGTGAATGTACTGAAGCGCCCGCGTTTCGTGGATACGGACAAATGCATTGCGTGCGGCACATGCGCGGAAAAATGTCCCAAGAAGGTGGATGACCTCTACAACGAGGGACTGATGAAACGCAAGGCGATTTATGTCCCTTATTCACAGGCGGTGCCGCTTAAGTATGCCATAGACAGCGACAACTGCATATTTTTTCAGAAAGGAAAATGCCGGGCATGCGAAAAATTCTGCCCGGCCGGAGCCATCAATTTCGACGACCGTGAGGAAGACATTGAATTGAAAGTGGGCTCCGTGATCCTTGCCCCCGGCTTCAAATCCTTCGATCCAACGCCGTATGACACCTATTCGTATTCTGCCCTTAAAGATGTGGTGACTTCGCTGGAATTCGAACGGATTCTTTCTGCGACCGGGCCCTTCATGGGGCATCTGTCGCGGCCGTCGGACAAGAAGGAGCCCGGCAAGATAGCCTGGTTTCAGTGCGTGGGATCGAGAGACGTCAACCGTTGCGACAATGGTTATTGTTCATCCGTATGCTGCATGTACGCCATCAAGCAGACCGTGATAGCGAGAGAACACAGCAAGGTCCCGCTGGATTGCGCGGTTTTTTTCATGGATATGCGAACCCACGGAAAGGATTTTGACCGCTACTATGAAAAGGCGCAAAAAGACGGTGTCCGATTTATACGCTCGCGGATTCATTCAGTGAGTAAACAGGCTGAAGATGGTTCCATACCTGTGAGCTATATCGATGAAGGCGGTGACATTCAAACCGAGTCCTTCGATATGATCGTACTTTCCACCGGAATGGAGGTGGATGATTCGGTCAAAGAGGTTTCCGAACGGCTTGGAATAGACCTGGATAAGCATCATTTCACCAAGACCGGCAGCTTTCATCCTGTGGCCACCTCTCGCCCGGGGATTTATGCCTGCGGTGCTTTCACCGGGCCGAAGGATATCCCCCAATCCGTTATGGAAGCCAGTGCCGCGGCTTGCGCGGCCACCGAAAAATTGGCTCCCGCCCGAAATACCCGTACAAAGGAAGTGGATGTTCCGCAGGAGAGGGATGTCCGCAGGGAGCCCCCGAAAATCGGAGTGTTCGTCTGCAACTGCGGAATAAATATCGGCGGCGTGGTGAGGGTGCCGGAAGTCGTGGAGTTCGCGAGGACGCTTCCCCATGTCGTCTATGCGGAAGAAAACCTTTTTACATGTTCCCAGGATACTCAGGACAAAATGGCTGAAGTCATCAAGGAGCAGGGTTTGAACCGGGTGGTGGTGGCCGCGTGTACCCCCAGGACCCATGAGGGGCTGTTTCAAGAGACACTGATCAATGCCGGACTTAACAAGTATCTGTTCGAGATGGCCAACATAAGAAATCACGATTCCTGGGTTCATGCAAATGATCCGGATGCGGCGACCGAGAAAGCAAAAGATCTCGTTCGGATGGCCGTTGCCAAGGCCGGGTTGTTGTCTCCTTTACGGCAGAGCGACCTTCCCATCAGCCAATCGGCGCTTATTGTAGGAGGCGGGGTTGCGGGTATGACGGCTGCCCTGGCTCTCGCCCGACAGGGTTATCCGGTTCATCTGGTGGAAAAATCCGACAAGTTGGGCGGCAATGCACGGAAGCTCAATCATGCCTTCAGCGGTGAACCGATTCAGGATTTGATCCAGGAACTGGTAAACGAAATACGCGCCGATAAGCGCATCACATTGCATGAAAATTCCATTATTACCCAGGTGGATGGGTTTATCGGCAATTTCAAGACCGAAGTTACCAGCGGTTCTTCGCAGGAAACCATAGAACATGGTGTGGCGATTCTTTCTACAGGTGCAGAGGAATACAGGCCGAAAGAGTATCTCTACGGTGACCATCCGGCGGTTGTAACACATACCGAGATGGACGGCTTGTTGCGCAATGATGATCCCAGGGTGGCAAAGGCAGGCACCGTGGTTTTCATTCAGTGTGTGGGGTCCAGGAACGAAGAGCGTCCTTACTGTTCAAAAGTTTGCTGCACCCATACCGTTCAAAGCGCCCTGGAATTGAAACGCCGGAATCCTTCGATGGATATCGTGGTGCTGTACCGTGATATGCGAACCTATGGAAAACGGGAGGAGCTTTACCGGGCCGCGCGCGAGGCAGGCGTTGTCTTTGTGAGGTATTCGAAAGACTTGAAGCCTGTAGTCGGTGCGGACGGCGATGGGGTGAGCGTCGAGTTCAGGGATCCAGTCCTGGACCGTGTATTGAACGTGCATGCCGATATCCTTTGCCTGGCCTCGGCGATCGTATCGCACAGGGACGACGCTCTTTCTCAATTCTTCAAAGTGCCCATGGATGGAGATGGATGGTTCCTGGAAGCTCATCAGAAGCTAAGGCCGGTGGATTTCGCAAACGATGGTGTTTTCCTATGCGGCATGGCCCATTATCCCAAGCCGATCGACGAGAGCATCGCGCAGGCCCAGGCGGCTGCTTCCAGGGCGTTGACTGTGCTGTCGATGGATTCGATACAGGTGGGAGGTGTCGTCTCCGTCATTGATCCCGATCTCTGTTCCGGATGCCTGGCATGCATTGCGGTCTGCCCTTTTAATGCGATTTCGTTTAATGAAGAGAAAAAGGTGGCCGAGGTGAACGAGGCCCTGTGTAAGGGTTGTGGCGCCTGTGCGGCCGCCTGCCCGTCCGAGGTTCCGGTGTTGATGGGATTCAACAATTCTGAAATCTATGCCCAGATACGGGGGGCGCTGGCCGCTTGAGGGATGGGCCTGTATATTCCAAAATAACAAGGAGACAACGGTGGAAGAAGAAGCATTTGAGCCCAAAATTATTGCATTCATGTGCAATTGGTGTACTTACGGAGCCGCGGATCTCGCTGGCGTAAGCCGACTTTCATACCCGCCGAACATCAGGCCGATCCGGGTCATGTGTTCAGCCACGGTATCCCCGCACCATATTTTGAGGGCGCTGCAGGACGGCGCCGACGGAGTTTTGGTGGGCGGGTGACACATTGGCGACTGCCATTACCTGTATGGTAATTACATGACCGTAAAGAGAGTTACGTTTCTCCAGGAATTGCTGGGGTTGTTTGGCCTTCAGGAGAGAGTCCATCTGGCATGGATTTCGTCGGCCGAAGCGCAGAGGTTCGTGGAGGTGGTGACGGAATTCACCGAAAAGATTAAATCGCTGGGCCCGAACCCCCTGCCAGGTTTTGGCGAAGCGCCGACAGCGGCTCTCGCAGGATCTCATTGATTCACTGAATTATTCATTGAATTATCCCAGGGCTTCAGCGTGCGGCAGGATAAAAGCACCATGCATCGTGCGAAAGGATTAGGATTCAGCAGGGAAGGTCGGACCGACTGATTTAAGGAGAATTGTTTATGATAGACAGAATTAAATCCTGGCTCGAAGAAGGAACCATCGATGTTTTTTTAGGATACAAGGAGATGGAGGGCCATCCGTTGCCGTGGTGTTTCAGGCGGGAGCGATTGGAGGAAGTCGATGAAATTGTTTTGAGTCCAGCCCGTTATTCTCTCGAAAAGATAGCGACTCACATGGTGGAGCGGGAACCCGACATCCGAATCGGGATGTTGGCCCGCGACTGCAACCAGCGAGCGCTCAATGTGTTGTATGTCTGGAACCAACTGAAGCGTGAACAGATTTTGACCATTGACGTCAATTGCTGCCCGTCGAGATTGAAAGAGCATTCAGACTGTTCATACCTCGAACCTGCCGAGTCGGGTCCTTATAAAAAGGAAGTTGGTATAGACAACAACCTCAAGCTGGAGGATGTGGAGCATTACGGCCCGGAAGAAGGGCTTTACCGGTGGATGTATGAATTTCAGAAATGTATAAAGTGTTATGGATGCAGGAATATTTGCCCGGTTTGTTTCTGCAGGGAATGCAGCCTGGATAACGAAGAACTTGTTCATACGGGCCCGTTAATTCCTGATGTTCCTATTTTCCATCTGGTCCGGGCGGTTCACATGGCGGGCCGCTGCATCGATTGCGGGTTGTGCGAGGACGTCTGCCCGATGGACATCCCTCTGAGGTTGCTCTATCAGAAAGTGAGCCAGATCGTATTGAACCTGTTCGATTATAAGACCGGAACCAGTGCGGATCAGCCGCCCTTCAGCATCCTGGGGGAACGCGTGACGTTGGAACCGAAACCGATTCAACCCGCCATTGGGGATTAGGCATAAAGGAGCCTGAAATGGAGTGCAAACTGGTGCCATCGGTCTGTTCCTATTGTGGAACGGGCTGCGGAGTTTTGTTTGAGGTGATCGACAACGAGATCGTCGGCACGCTGCCGATGAAGACGCATCCTGTCAATGAAGGCAAGCTGTGCATAAAGGGGTGGAATCTTCACGAACATGTCAACAGCATATTGCGGCTCAAGCAGCCCCTGGTCAAAACCTTCGGCCGGTTTATGAAAACGGACTGGGACGAAGCAATCCGGCTTACCGCTGACCGGTTCAAAGAGATTATAGCCGAACATGGGCCGGACAGCATCGGGGTGCTGGTGTCGGCGAAGATGACCAATGAAGAAAACTATCTTGCCCAGAAATTCGCTCGCGCCGTGATCGGAACGAACAACGTCGATCACTGTGCACGCCTCTGACACGCGTCGACGGTGGCAGGTCTTGCCGCCGCGTTCGGCAGCGGAGCCATGACCAATTCCGTGGCTGACATCGAAGATGCAGGCTGCATTTTTATAATCGGTTCCAATACCACGGCCTGTCATCCTCTGATCGCAAGAAGGGTGATACGTGCCAAGGAAAAGGGGGCGAAGCTGATCGTCGCCGATCCTAGAAACATACAGCTGTCACGCTTCGCCGATATCGCCGTAAATCACCGGCTGGGAAGTGATGTGGCTCTTTTGAACGGCATGATGCATGTCATCATCAAAAACGGCTGGCATGCCGCGGACTACATATCCGCACGCACCGAAGACTACGAGGCGCTGGAAAAAACCGTGAGCGCCTATACCCCCGATAAGGTACGCACCATAACCGGGGTGGAGCCGAAGGATCTCGAAGAAATGGCCCGGCTGTATGCGACCAATCCGCCGGGAAGCCTTCTATACGCGATGGGGATAACTCAGCATACCACCGGGGTGGATAATGTAAAATCCTGTTGCAACCTCGCGATGCTTTGTGGCTATGTCGGGGTGCACGGCGGAGGTGTCAACCCGCTCAGAGGACAGAACAATGTACAGGGAGCCTGTGATATGGGAGGGCTTCCCAATGTTTTCACGGGTTACCAGCCTGTGGCCGACGACGCCGTCCGTAAAAAGTTCTCGGACGCCTGGAGCGCGGATCTACCTGCGACACCAGGCCTGACCATAACCGATATGGTCCCTGCGATGCTGGAAGGTAAACTCAAGGGACTTTATGTAATCGGTGAAAATCCGAAATTGAGCGATCCGGACTGGAACCACTTCAATCACGCGCTGAAAAATTTGGACTTCCTGGTGGTCCAGGAACTTTTCCTGTCGGAGACCGCGCAGGTGGCCGATGTTGTATTCGCCGGGGCATCGGTGGCTGAAAGGGAGGGGACATTCACCAACACCGAA
>JAWOBE010000097.1:0-26518 GCA_046498185.1 Desulfatiglandaceae bacterium
CTACGGTGAACTGGATGCCGCAATGCCCCAGGCCGCGCTGTGGACACTGCTCGCATCTCACATGGTCGTCTACTGGTTCAGCCAGGACTCCAACATTACGCCTCCGGTATGTGTCGCGGCATATGCCCGAGCTGCAATCGCCGGCTCAGACCCATGGAAAACCGGGTGGACATCCTTCAAGTTCGCAAAGATGCTGTATCTCGGACCTTTCCTCTTCGCTTATTATCCGGCGCTGCTGTTGAACGGCACTCCAGGTGAGATTGTAATAACCTACCTTACCTGCGCCCTGGGCACCGTCACATTCTCGATGCTCACCATGGGCTATTTCCTATGCGCCACCAACATTTTTGAGTGGATCGTGGCGGCGATAGGCACGGTGCTCCTCCTCTTTCCGCATATCATTTACCGCACTCTGGGACTGCCGATACCGGAAGTGCTTGTTGATATAATCGCGATCTCCTTTTTCGTAGCTGTCTACCTGATGCAAAAATTCCGCATCAGGAAAGACCCGACACTTACATTGTCTATCACTGAGAGGAGGAAGCTAAGAAAAACGAGGACCTGAAAAGTCCAGCGTGTTTTCGATTCCGATACCGACGCCGAGCATTAGCCCTGTAGGTCGGGATTCTTTCCCGACATCACTGCCAGCCTTCGAACCTTTTCCAGAACTCCGGGTCGACATTTTTCCAGCTGCGTCCGAATCTTTTGTTGTAGTATGACCCGAACCTGTCAAGCCATCTCCACCACAGCTTCTTACCCTTTGATTGAGCCTCCAGCACATCGTTCAGATACGTGGGCATATCGTCCAGCTTTTCTTTGGGCACGTATAACGCCGCGCCTTTATTGAAAGACTTAACCGTGTCTTCGGGGCTTAACGCATGGGCTGTGAGCATCACCGCAATCAGGCCCTTCTCATTGGCGATATCAAGGAGCTTGTATCCATTAACGCCCATGATATCGAGGACGGCGATGTCGAAATACTGGCTCTCTATAAGCTCTTTGGCCTCGTCGAAGCTTTGAGCTTTCACAACATCGCACATCGACAGGACTTCTTCCAAAGCCTCAAGAACATCACGCTCATCGTCCACGATGAGCACCCTTTTATAACTCAATAAATCCATCCCCATGATTCGAGCCCTCCTTAGTAATCCGCACCATACACGATCATCCGAAAAACACCTTTATCAAGCTTGTCAGTCCTGTCTAAAATTTTAAACCCCACGCCGCAGGCGCCACCAAAACTTACACCGGCCGTGCGGGCCAGGTCAAAACATCGTTTTGACACTCCAAAAAACCGATTACGACAACGATAACATGTCGGGGATGGAAACCCGACCTACGGCCTGTTTGAAAAACAGCCGATCCCGATAGCGACAGCGAGGGACATCGTTGTTTTGACTTTTTACGACGCCGTCAAGCTTCACGCTCCACAAAATATTGAATATCAATAGCTATATGAAACATCAATATTTTTTTGCGGCGTCTTTAATAATGGACAATTGACGGACAACAGAAAATATAATGCCTGGGCGGTAAATTCACCCAGGCATTGGTAATTGTACAACCAAAAGTTAAAATTTTGGTGGATCGAACGGTCGACATCAGCCGACGTTGACCGAAATCCTCCGAGGCACCGCAGCTTCAACCTTCGGCAGGCTCAACTTGAGCACACCATCCTTGAGATCGGCCTCGATCTTCTGCTGGTCGATCACCTGTGATAGAGTGAATTGCCGGTAATACCTGCCGGTCCGGTATTCTCGCAAGAGTTCACGCTCGCCGTCAGCTTCCGGGGATTTGACCTCCCCGTCGAGGGTCAGCACGTTGTCCCGTAAATCGACCGTTAGATCCCCGGCTTTCACTCCCGGCATATCAGCCAGGATTGTTATCGCATTTTCTGTCTCAAATATGTCCACGGCAGGAAGAAAGACCACACCGGGCCTCGTGTGCTCGACCGGCGTGCTGACTTCCGCCTTTTCTTTCGCCTGCAAGGATTTTTCTTCAGTTCCAGCCATCGTTACACCTCCTTTCAGTTACCCAGGGGGAAATTACACAGCTTTTACGGAAATTTGTTTCGGTTTTGCAGCCTCGGCTTTCGGAAGTACCACGGTCAGCACGCCGTCGGCCATCTTCGCATTGATCGCTTCCGCATCAACCATCCCCGGCAGTGTCAGAATCCTGCTGAAACGCCCGGAATCCCTTTCACGACGGTGGTAGGTCGCGCCCAAGTTTTCGTCAGGCAGCTTCCTTTCACCTTCGACCGTGAGACTGTCGCCAGTGGCCGAAATATTCAAATCCTCCGCCTTAATGCCCGGAAGCTCTGCACGGACATAATAGCTGTTCTTATCTTCGGTGACGTTCATCAAAGGAAACACACCCGAAGCAGGCTCTCCTGTGAATAGGCCGCTCAACCCGCTGCTCAGTCTTTCCATCTGCCTGCGCATCCTTTCAACCTCATCGAGGGGATTCATCCTGCTCCAGCCAGGTGCACCGCTAAGTGTTCTCCAGATCATATACGACACCTCCTTTCAATTGTTGACAGGATTCATTCTGTCTAAAGTCATCATTTTGGAACCGCCCGGTATGCATTAATAGAAATGGGCGGATCTTCTTGTTCCCTTAAATAATCCTGCTTTTTACGTTGTCAAGGGGGGCATGCACAGTATTGGACCCGCGCCTACGGTTATTAAGTCGGGGTCGGCGTCGGCTTCGGTATCGGAGTCGGTTTTTGATCCCGACGTCCTTTCGACCCCCGATACCGACGCCGATAAAAAGGAGATCACGGTTCAAACGGTGCTGGAGAAGCAACAAATTTTTCGGAAACAGAGGCGATGTAGATGCCGACGAGTATCAAGGCTCCGCCGGCCGCCTTCCATATCGTCAACGTTTCACCAAAAACAAGGTAGCCCAGGATCGTCCCTCCCACCGGTTCACCCAGCAGGCTCACGGCCACCATGCTCGTCGACAGCCATTTCAAACTCCAGTTGTAGCATGAATGGCCGATAAGCTGGGAAACAAAAGCCAGCGAAAAAATCGCCGCGTAGGTATGAGGCGTCAGCCCGGTGAAAGGAAGTCCAGCCGCCAGAACGGCCACCCAAAGAATCGCTGCCGCCGTTCCGTAGCAAAGCGTCACATAAGCCAGAAAAGAAAGTTTCCGGCGCAGCCTCGCGCCCAGAAGCAGGTATAAAGCCATGGCCATTCCGCCTGCAACCGCAAGCGCGTCGCCGAAAAGCGCCGTTCCTCCCCCGCAGAAATCCCCTGCCCCGATCAGCACGGCTCCCAGGATGCTGACGCCGATTCCCGCCGCTTTGACTCTGCCTACGGTTTCCCCCGTGATAAACGGTGCCAGGATGGCTACCCAAAGCGGGTTCGTGTTTACAAGAACGACGCTGCAGGCGATGGAAGTATAATCAAGGGAAGCGATCCACGCCGCAAAATGACATGCCAGGAAAAAACCCGACAAAGCGGCGAGTGTAAAATCCGATAGGGAAAGAGAGGCTAGTTCCCTCCCCGCCTTCACCCAGGCAAAAGGTGCGAGCATTAAAAAAGCAAGGCCGGTGCGGTAACCGGCCACGACTATCGGCGAAGCGTCGGCCAGCCGCACGAACACCGCGCCGGTCGACACCGCACACACTCCAACAAAAAGAATCAGCGAAGGGCTTAAACGCTCAGGCGCCATCTAGCACCGAGGCCACGTGACGGAGGGATTGGCGGAAAACCGCCTGCACCATATCCGTTCGTTGATTTTCCCAGCCCTTCGGATCTTCATCGAGAACCTCCCATTCCCCCTATTTCATCCCACCATTCTGATTACAATTCCGACCGAGATCCGTCACTCCTGCAGTAAATAATATATTATCTCTCATATTTCGGGGGTGTCAACCGCCTCACCCGGAGTGTTTCAAATGATTTGAATTGGATATCTGTTTTTGCTTGACACCCAACTAGCTGTTATGCCATTTAATATTACCGAAATTGGTGAGGTAGTCAAAATAAAGCCGCGGCCTGCGTTATGCATGCATATCAACATTATTCCCGCCGGGAGCAAGTGTCTGCATTTCCAACCGCAAACCGCATAAACCGATCAAACCAGGAGAATGCGCAAAATGGCTCATACAAAACCCTCTGGCCCGGTGATCGTCGCCGGTGGTGGACCTTCCGGCATCGAAGCCGCCCTTTCGCTTGCCGACGCCGGCTACACCGTCCATCTCATCGAGTCCTCCGATTCTCTCGGAGGAATGATCCCTTCACTCCACCGTCTTTACCCCTTGTGCGCCTGCTGTAAGATCGACCGTAAGATCGCAGATTGCATTCAAAATCCGGCGATAGAGGTAACCACAAACGCCGAAATAACACAGATCTCCGGTTCGGTCGGCGCGTTCAATGTCACGATAAACAAGAAAGACGGCCAGGCCCAGATTCCCGCCGGCGCAATCGTGCTGGCCACCGGAGTCGAACCTTTCGACCCATCAAGGCACGACACATACCAGTACAGCCTTTTGCCGAACGTCGTCACCTCTGCAGAATACGAACTCAGGCAAAAGCCGGACGGCCCGGATCAGGGAAGTATCACACGCCCTTCGGACGGAAAAACGCCCGAAAAGATCGCCTGGCTCCAGTGCGTCGGGTCGAGGGACATCAACCCCGGGGATGCGGCATACTGTTCATCGGTGTGCTGCATGTATGCCGTCAAAGAAGCGGTGACGACAAAAGATTTTTCGGAAGACATTCAAACCGATATTTTTTTCATGGATTTGAGAGCCCACGGCAAAGGTTATGAGCAATATTTCAACGAAGCCGTCGCCCGCGGTGTAAATTTCATCCGTTGCCGTGTACACACCGTCGCCCCCGTGCCTGGCACAGACGATCTTTCGATTAGTTTCGTCAGGGAAGACGGGACACTGATCAAGGAAACTTTCGACATGGTCGTGCTTTCAACAGGAATAAAGCCCTCTCAAGGTGCTGCCAGGGCGGCTTCCGCGGTAGGGCTCCAACTCGATGACGACGGTTATGCAGGCGAACAACCGTTTCGCCCCTGCGCCACTTCAAAACCCGGCGTTTTTGTTTGCGGTGGACTGACAGCCCCGGCCGGGGTGCTGGATTCCATCACTCAAGGAGCCGCTGTAGTAACCGAGGTATTGGCTTTCCTGGCTCCTGAAAGGCCCCCAAAGGAACAACCCTCGGAAATGAAACCTCTTGAAGACGAAACAGGAATTTTTGTTGCTTACAGGCTATGCCCGGGAATGCAGCCGGACCTGGGTTCGAGGATAGAAGCCCGCGCATCCAGTCTTCCCGGGGTACTCGGCTGCGCAAAAGTCGAAGCGGATTTAAACGGAGAGATCGCCGCCCATATGAAAGAAACCGGTGCAGGGCGTTTGGTATATGCCGCTTGCTCCCCCGAGATGGATTCGCCGGTACTGGAAAAAGCACTCGAAAACTCCGGGAGGAACCCCTTCCTTTACCAGACGGTGGATCTTAACACCATAGATACAGTAGCTTCCACCGCGGTGGAGGAGGCGGTCCGAATGGGAGCCGCCAGAGTTGCTTTGATGTCGGCTCCGGAACTCAGATTAATGCCGGTGACAAAGTCGGCGCTGGTGGTCGGCGGCGGGGTGGCCGGTATGGAAGCTGCTCTTTCCGCCGCTGAAATGAATATTCCAGTGACGCTGGTAGAGAAAGGCGGCCGCCTCGGCGGTCATGCCGCGCATGTAAGATGTTCCTGGCAGGGAAACGACGTCCAGGAATATCTCGGCAACCTGATCGAGCGAATCGAAGCCAACAGCTTGATTTCGGTTATGACCGGGACCGTGCCTGTCAAACATTCCGGATTCCCCGGCAATTTCGTTACAACGGTGGAAGGCCCGGAAGGGACAAAAGAAATCACCCACGGGGCTGCGATACTCGCCACAGGTGCCGACCCGGTTAAACCCGACGAGTATCTGTACGGCAGCCACGAGCGCGTGGTGCTTTGGTCCGAGTTGAGTGAAAAACTGATCGCCGACCCGGATGCTTTCGCCGATGCCGGTACAGCCGTATTCATCCAGTGCGTTGGTTCCCGTGAACCAGCCCGTCCCCATTGCAGCAACATCTGCTGCACGTTCTCGGTTCGGGCCGCACTTGATATGAAACGGCGCCATCCGGCGATGCAGATATTCGTGCTTTACAGGGAAATGCGCACCTTCGGCCGCAGGGAAAATATTTACAGAGAAGCGCGCGATTCCGGGGTTATATTTCTCCGGTACGAACCCGAACGAAAGCCTGTCGTTGAGGCGGCCGGGGAAAGGCTAAAGGTGACCGTCAGGGATTTGATCCTGGACCGCGACATCGTTCTTGACGCAGGTTTGGTTTCGCTCCAGAGCGCCATCGAACCCACCGGCCCCCGTGATACAGCCGACCTTTTCAGGGTCGGAGTCGACGAAAGCGGTTTCTACGCGGAATCGCCGGAAAAACTCAAACCGGTTCATTCAACGATACAGGGTATATATGTAGCCGGGCTGGCCCATTACCCCAAAGATACCACCGACAGCATAACCCAGGGCCGGGCGGCAGCTTCGGCAGCCGCCGAAATACTCAATCTGGAAACTGTGCGCGTCGGTGGGCTGGTGGCCGAAGTGGACACTGAAAAATGCGCCGCCTGCTGCACCTGTGTACGTACATGCCCCTTCGGTGTACCATTCATAGACCCGGCTATCGGTGCTGCAAACATAAATCCTGCACTTTGCCGCGGTTGCGGAATCTGCGTCGCCGAATGCCCCGGCAAAGCTATCGTCATGAACCTTTGCAGCGACCAGATGCTTACCGAGGCGGAATGCCTTATACAGGCCGCTTCGTAAATACCCGGCCTTCAAAGACTTAATCGTTGATGGAGATAATGCGATGAATGAATTTTCCCCAAGAATAGTCGCTTTCTGTTGTTCAAATTGCGCCTCGGCCGCGGCAGGTGTCGCAGGCCGAACCGGAATGAGCCTCCCTCCAAATGTTTCCGTCGTGCGCGTGCCTTGCACCGGACGCATCGAAGTGCTTCATCTGCTGAAGCCTTTCGAAGAAGGCGCCGACGGCGTGTATGTCGCCGGCTGCCAGGAGGACAGCTGCCGTTACATAAACGGTGTGGTTAAAGCTGCAAAGAGGGTGGCCCACGTTAAAAAAATTTTCGAGGAAATAGGGTTGGAACCCGAGAGGATTGAAATATTCAATATGTCCGCGGCAAGCGCGCGTAGTTTTGTCCAAACCGCCGTCGAAATGACCGAGAGGCTGCAGGCGATCGGTCATTTATCGACTGATGTTCACAACGATTCCAAAAGAGGTGCCCAATCATGATCGTCGCCGAACCCAAACCCGTTAGTGAAATCCTCGATATGGTCAAGGGCGCCGGCCGGGTGCTGGTCGTCGGCTGTAAAGGATGTGTAACGGTATGTAATGTCGGGGGAGCCAAGGAGGCCGCGGTGCTTGCATCTACTCTGCGTATCGCACGCCGAAACGACAAATCATTTATTGCCGATTCCCATACACTGGAACGGCAGTGTGACCCGGAATATATCAATGAACTAGAGGGGATAATCGAGTCCTACGATGCCGTTGTCAGCCTGGCCTGTGGCGTGGGGCCGCAATTCATAGCCGAACGCTATCCTTCCATTCGAGTTTTTCCCGGGGTCAATACAAGATTCATGGGAGGAGCCGTCGAGCATGGAGTTTGGTCAGAGCGATGTGCCGGATGCGGCACCTGCGTGGTGCACCTCTTCGGCGGCGTCTGCCCTATCGCCAGATGCTCAAAAAGCCTTATGAACGGGCCGTGCGGAGGCTCCACCAACGGTAAATGCGAGGTTTCAAAAGACGTTGACTGCATCTGGGACATCATCGTCAAAAAAATGATGGAACAGAATCGAATGGATGAACTGCTTGAGTTCAAACCGCCGAAGAGCTGGGTCACCGCCAAAGATGGTGGACCCCGGAAGATGATCAAGGAGGAACTGGTGAAATGAGCGATCTGAAAGCTGGAAGCAACCTGGAAAAAGTTTTGAGAGCCGGACATTTCGCCTTCACCGGAGAATGCGGGCCGCCGCAGGGTGCCGAAGTCGAGGCGGTCCGTAAAAAAGCCGCCCATTTAAAAGGATGCGTCGATGCGGTGAACATAACGGACAATCAGACCGCAGTGGTGCGCATGTCCAGCTGGGCCGCGTCGCTGATTCTTCTGCAGGAAGGGGTCGAACCCAACTTTCAGATGGTCTGCAGGGATCGAAACCGCCTGGCGATGCAAAGCGATATACTGGGGGCTTATGCCCACGGAATCCGTAACATGCTTTGCCTTTCCGGAGATCACCAAAAGTTCGGGAACCATCCGGAATCAAAAAACGTGTTCGATATCGACTCCATCCAGCTGGTCAACCTGGTGAAAAACATGCGTGATGAAGGCAAATTCCTGAACGGGCAGGAAATCGAGACAGCTCCCAAGCTTTTTATTGGAGCGGCCTGCAACCCATTCGCGGATCCGTTTGACTACAGACCATACCGTCTTGCGAAAAAAGTCGCCGCCGGTGCCGATTTTGTCCAAACGCAGTGCATTTACAATATGGATAAATTCAGGGAATTCATGAAACGGGTCGTGGACATGGGACTGCACGAAAAATGCTTCATCCTGGCCGGCGTCACCCCGATGAAAAGCGTCGGCATGGCCCGGTATATGGCCAAGCAGGTCCCGGGCATGGATGTGCCCGATTCGTTGATCAAGCGACTTCAAGGTGCCGGAAAAGGCAAAATCGCAGAAGAAGGTATCCGTTTTGCCATCGAGCAAATAGAGGAATTTAAGGCCATGGAAGGCGTAAGTGGTGTACATCTGATGGCAATCGAATGGGAGCACAGAGTCCCCGAGATAAGCGAACGCGCAGGCATGTTGCCTCGTCCCGCACTTTGACGGCGTCGTAAAACGTACCATCCCCACCTTATCGGCGTCGTGGTCGGGATCGGTATCGGGGTCGAAAAGGTCGGCAGTCAGCTTCCGATACCGACGCCGACGGCGACGCCGAGGGCTATGGTTGGTTTGACTTTTTATGGTTTCAGCAACTTCAGCCTTTTTAATTTTCCTCTTCACCGAACGATAAAACCCGGAAGAATGCTCTTTTCCGGGTTTTTTTCTTGAATTTCTCCTGTCATTGCCGATAATAAGAACTCATCCTGATCAGGCGCCGCTCCAAGGGCGTCGCATTCGACTATGATAATAAAAACAAGTGATGGTCGTAAAATAGATACAGCCACAGAACTCACCGGGGCGGAGAGGCATGTGCTCCAGAAGCTCTTTGCGTGGCAGTCGATGGCCGACAGCCTGGAAGAGTTCCGTGAGAAAACACGAGTCGCCCTGGCGCTTGGCTGGAATGACTCCGGCCCGGTAAAAAAAGGCCCGGTGCTGGCCGCCGTGATACGTGACATGGAACGGAAGGTGGTAGAAAGGCTTCGCTTGTCAGCTACCCTGTGAAAAGAGAAACAGCCATGAAATTGATGAACGCGGGATGTTCCTTTGGTGAAACACCTTGCACCCCGGAATGGTCAACGCGGCCCGGGTGGCCGGAACACAAACCTCTGTGCATAGTCCTTGTAAACGGCGGCGAAACTTGCAGACGTATTTTACTGGACTTCTGTTCAGTCCCACCCGGGCTCGAATATATCCAGATTAAAGGGGTGGCCGCCGAAAATCAGGATGACATAGAACTTCAAACAGCACGCGAAATGGGCGTTTTCGCAACCACCAAGATCGTTGAACTGCTCGCACTGGATGGAATCGATACCGTGTTCGACCTGTCCGAAGGCGACACGCGTCTCCGGGAAACGGTCCGAAAAAAAAGGCCCGATGTCGGATTTATGGATCGCCGGGCGGCCCTGGCTGTATTGGAAAAATTGATCCCTTCATCCAGGGTGGGAAAATCCTTGACCGAATCCCCCGACGCCCAGTTTATCCTGGATACGCTGCCATATCGCGTCATGGTCGTGCACAGAGACAAAACCGTCTGCAGAGTGAACAGAACCTTCCTCGACGAACTGAAGATAAACCCTGGAGACATGGAAGGCAAACGGTGTTATGAAATCCGCTACGGGCTGGACCGGCCCTGCGAAGAGATGGGCAAACCGTGCCTGTTCGATGAAGTGGTCAAGACCGGAAAAAGCTTGAGCACCATTCACGAAAGGGCCGGAGAGGATGGAAAGCCGCGTTATGAAGTCATTACGGTCACGCCGTTCCGAGATGCGTCGGGGCGCGTAATCAAACTTCTCGAATGCTCGCGTGATATCACGGATAGAGTGCACCTCGAGATGAAAGCCCAGGAATCGAATGTTTTCCTGCAGAATGTAATCCAGAGTACCGTAGACGGAATCGTAGCCGTGGACACCAGAGGCTATGTGTTGATTTTCAACGAAGGCATGGAAAGGCTTACCGGGTACTCAGCCGAGGAAATCATTCGCAACGGGCACCTAACCGCGTTCTATGACATCGAAGTCGCCAGGGAAAATATGCGCAAGATGCGCAGCGACGACTACGGCCTCCGCGGAAAATTGAATCCCATGAGCATGACGATTACAAGCAAAAGCGGAGAGGAGATTCCGGTCACCCTTTCCGCCTCCCTGATCATGATAGAGGGAGAGGAGGTCGGCAGCGTCGGCGTGTTCACAGACATGCGTGAAATTCTAAAAATGCGCAAGGACCTCGAAGAAGCCCACCTGCAGCTTGTCGAATCTGAAAAAATTGCCTCCATCGGACGCATGGCGGCTGGAGTGGCACACGAAATCAACAATCCTTTGTCAGGGATTCTCCTCTATGCCGAACTCGTCAAGGAAGCCCTTCAAGGCAAACCGGGGGGGTTGGATGACCTCCAGGAAATCGTCAATCAAACCCTGCGCTGCAAAAAAATTGTTGCCGAGCTTCTGGAATTCAGCCGTCAATCCATCGGCAAGCTTTCCTCATTCAATCTCGAGGAACTGATTGACAAGACCTTGCATCTGTTAGTAAACCAGGCGGCCTTCCAGGATATCCATGTGACCCGCTCGATAGAATCCGATATGCCTCACATGATCGGCGACATGGGACAGATACAGCAGGTGATCACAAACCTGGTGATAAACGCCGCAGATGCTATGAAAGGGAAAGGCAATCTCACCATCGAGGCTCGCTATGATCCCGGCAAAAGACGTTTCATAATAAACGTCAGGGACTCAGGGCCTGGGATACCTCCTGAACATAAGGACAAGATTTTTGATATTTTTTTTACGACCAAACCGGTCGGGAAAGGAACCGGTTTAGGACTGAGCATTTCACAGAATATAGCCAAGGCCCACGGCGGAATATTGAGCTGCGACTGCCCCCCGGAAGGGGGAACGGTGTTCACGTTCGAGCTGCCGAACGAGCCGTTAGCCGCTGAAGAACAACCTGTGTTCATCGGATTGGACGAACCATGATCGATAAACCTACCATACTTGTCGTCGATGACGAAAAACCTATCAGAGACGGCTGCGAAAGGTTGCTTTCGAGCAGAGGTTACCTTGTGGTCACTGCCGAAGACGGGCGAAAATCGCTCGAGATCCTCGAAAAAACGCCCGTGGACATCATGCTTCTCGATTTGAAGATGCCGGGTGTCTCCGGGGAGGAAGTGCTTGAAATCGTACGTGCCGAATACCCGCATATTCCCGTGATAATCATTACCGGCCACGGCACCCTTGACACCGCGGTGGAATGCATGAAGCACGGTGCCTATGACTTCGTCGCCAAGCCGTTTCAAGTGGACCAGTTTCTCCTCACAATTAACAGGGCTGCAGATAGAATTCGGCTGGAGCAGCAGGCACTGCTGCTCCAGGAAGAAAACATCAGGAACCTGTACGATGTAACCCTCGAAAAAAGCCGCATGAAAACCATCATAAATTGTATGGCAAACGGCGTCATGGTCACCAACCGCAACATGGAAGTCGTGCTGCACAACCCCGCGTTGATGAGATTGCTCGGAATACAGCACAACGTAACAGAGCCGTTTCCGATTCATGATATCATCGACGATCAAGCGCTGATCAAAACAATCGTCCGCATCCACGACGGGGAGGCGAAGGAAAATGAATTCATCTCCCAGGAAACCTGCATCGGCGATAAAACGCTTCGGGCCATTTCCGGTCCCGCCTTCGGTGTAGACAGGCGCGTCTTCCTGGTGGTCATCGGAGCCGTGACGGTGCTCGAGGACATCACGGCTTTCAAACAGCTCGACCAGATGAAATCCAGTTTTGTCAACATGGTGGCCCATGAACTTCGGAGCCCGCTTGCAAGTATCCGGCAGATAAACAACGTCCTGATGGAAGGACTCGCCGGGGAGATGACCGACAGGCAGCAGGAACTCATCGAGCGGGGGAGCCGAAAAATCGACGCACTGCTGGCACTAATCAATGACCTGCTGGACGTTGCAAAAATAGAGGCCGGCAAACTGGTGGAACACCGCCTGCCCATGAATATAGAGCCCATAATCAGAGAAACTGCGGAACTGATGAAACCCAGGGCCGAAGAACAGGGGGTTTCACTGAATGTCCGATGCGAAGAGACCGGCCCCGTTCAAACCGATTCTAAA
The DNA here is from genome assembly GCA_046498185.1 of Desulfatiglandaceae bacterium. Taxonomy (GTDB): domain Bacteria; phylum Desulfobacterota; class DSM-4660; order Desulfatiglandales; family Desulfatiglandaceae; genus CAYXDR01. The sequence goes on from JAWOBE010000097.1 coordinate 12,582, forward strand.
AGGATGGAAGAGCTGATCGGCAATCTCATCAGCAATGCTATAAACTACTCCCCTGAAGGCGGAGAAGTGACGGTGGCGGTCTCGGCCCGCGGAAAATGGATCGAGGTGATGGTGCAGGACAATGGTGTAGGGATTCCTCCCGAGGAGCTGCCTCGAATATTCGATCAGTTTTACCGAATCAGGCATCCCAAAACGCGGAAAGTCGTGGGCACCGGGTTGGGGTTATCGATCGTCAAGGCGATTGTTGAGGCTCATAATGGCACGGTCGATGTGGAAAGCGTCCCGGACCAAGGAACCACATTCAGGGTAATGCTGCCTGTTTTCGAACAGTGATCTTTGATGAGTTCGTAAAACGTACCATACCCGCCTTATCGGCGTCGGAATCGGTATCGGGGTCGAAAAGGTCGTCCGTCAACTTCCGATACCGACGCCGAGGGACATAGTTGTTTTGTTTTTTACGAGCCCATTTTCCTTGGTGAATTCGTAAATTGATGTTCATATTCCATTGCCTTTTGATTCATGCTCGGATACATTTCCCCGAGACGGGCCGCTGGGATAATTTCATACCGTCCTCATCAACGTGACTGCGATGAGGTATTTTTACCGAAACAGGAGGTGTCGATATGTCTGGAAATTACATTCTTGTGGTTGACGATGATCCCGATCTGGTGGAAACGGTGGCCATGATGCTCGAAAGCAAAGGTTGCGAGGTTGGAAAGGCTTATGACGGTGTCGAAGGAGAGGAATCTATCCGAAAGCGCCGCCCGGATCTGCTGATCCTGGATGTGATGATGCCTCGCAAGGACGGGTATCAACTCTGCGCCGAGCTGAAGGCTGATGAGTCAACGCGGTCTATTCCCATCGTGCTTTTGACGGCGGTAGGGGAAGCCGTACCCTCGACCTCATACACCCATGCCGACGGAATGTCGACGGAAGCCGATGAATACATCGCCAAACCCATAGACACCGAAAGCATGTGGAATATCGTGAGTAGCCTTCTTTGATGCCGGATCCAGACCCAAATGGTTGATCACATAAGGCTGGGGGGATTCACGGTCCGCGATGAAATCTCATGGGCGTCGGTGGTTTATGAGCCTTGTGAGATACGTTTTCCTTCCAGAGTGACCCGCCTGCTGGCCCTCGAAAAGATCAATCTTCCTTTTTTCAGCTGCGGTGCCATCGGGAACAAATGCGCGATGGACATCGCGCTGGACAGGGGGAAATGGGACAAGGCAGCTACGCTGATCACCGACAATTTTAAAACCCTCAACATTCATACCGAAAAACGAAGCGTGGTGGCATCCGTCTTTCCCCATGGGCGGAATCCGTCGATTGCGGCGAAAGTGCTTCGATCGATCAACGCGGCGGGCATCGCCCGCTTTGCCGCCGCCCAGTCGAATTCAGCCCTTTCCGTGCTTATCGGCGAGGAAAAACTGCGGGCTTTCGCCGAAGCACTATTCGTGTTTTTCCGATTTCGTGCATACCCTACGGTCGCGGACTGGGAGTCGCGACGCACTCCGGTGACCGTTCCGAGAGAAATCGTCGCCTCGTACCAGGAAAAACGGCCAAAAATCTACAGTCTGGAGTGGTATGAAGGGATTAATTTTTTTAGGCTGGCAAATGGCCATGGATCGAATGGAGCTGCCGCTGAAGCACTGGAATACATGGCGACAACCGGAGAAAACACCGGATACTTGGGAGCCTGTGGTCCCCCCCCCGCGGACCTCATGCTGGCAGCGGCCTCCCGGGGAGTAGGCCCTGGAATTATCCTCGACAGCCGGTATCCTGTTGCGGTGTTCACCATGAACGGCCCGCATTTCGGAGATCGATACGGCATAGCGGCGGAGCTTATGAACGCGCTTGAAAGGGAACACATCGAAGTCCTGGCCGTCGCATGCAACATGGCCTCAATAACCGGGATCATTCCAAATGACGGGGTATCTCAGGCCACAAGAGCAATAACATCATGTTTCGACGTCCCGATGGTGACCAAAACGCATGGGGAAAGCTGAGCCTTTCACTCCCCTCTCAATTTTTCAGCGTTCTCTTGTTTTTTCTTACACCTGATGCACAACGTCGTAACCGGCCTTGCCTTCAGGCGTTCGATCGAAATAGGCCTGCCGCACCTTTCACATATTCCGTAGGTACCATCTTCGATCCTCTCGAGAGCCTCGTTTATTTTTGCGATTAGCCTGCTTTCCCTCTCCCTTATTCGAAAACTGAAATCCCTGTCCGATTCCATTGATGCCTGGTCAATCGGATCCGGAGACTCCTCCTGCATACCTGAAAATCCCTCGGTGGATTTTTTTTCATCGATGATCAGGGCTCCCAGTCTTTGTTTAAGAAGTTTCTTGAAGTAATTTTTAAGTTCTTCATTCAACATAGCCGATCTCGCGCCTCCCTCGGGTCCTTCGCCGCGCATAGAAGCCTCCAATTCCCCCTTCTTTAAATCAATGGGCCTCTCTGTCCCCTGAAATGAAGCGTTCGGTGCGTTGGAAAGCCTCATCATCGGTGAACTGGCGCGGCGGATGCTTGCAAAAATAAGACGAAGGCCCCTCCAGTGCGCCGCCTATCCCCCTCAACAAAGCAAGTTTAACGCACCTGATAGCGTCTATCGCGACACCACCGGAATTAGGGGAATCTTCAACCGATAAACGTAGTTCCAGATCCATCGGAACATCACCGAATATGCTGCCTTCCATCCGTATGAAACAAACCTTGTTGTCCTTTTGCCAGGCCACATAATCACTCGGGCCTATATGAATATTATCGTTTTCGAGACGGTGGGCGGCCACCGCCTGGACCGCCTCTGTCTTGGATGTTTTCTTGGATAATGTGCGCGCCCTGTTGAGCATATTCAAAAAATCGGTGTTTCCACCGGTGTTCAGCTGGTATGTACGTTCAAGTTTTACGCCCCTTTTTTTGAAAAGATCCGTCAACACACGGTGAGTGATGGTCGCACCCAGCTGCGATTTGACATCATCTCCGATAACCGGAAGGTTACGATCCAGGAATCGCTTTGCCCAGGCTTCATCGCTGGCGATGAATACCGGCATGTTGTTGATGAATCCCACACCCGCGTCAAGCGCACAGCCGGCATAGAACCGTGTTGCCTCCTCGGAGCCTACAGGCATATAGTTCAGAAGGATTTCAGCACCGGATTCCCGCAGAACCTTTACGATATCATCATGCGCAAGCTCGGGGAAGTCACTTACAGCGAAGGTGTATTTTTCGTCGTAATCCTTCATATGCTCGGAAACTCCGTCCAACACCTGACCCATTTGAACCATGACCCCGGTCGGTGGTATATCCGGAGAAAAAACAGTCGTGCAGTTGGGAGGGCTGAAAATAGCCTCGCTGACATCCTTCCCGACCTTCCGCCGGTCGATGTCAAAGGCTGCTGCAACCTCGATGTCGTACGGCCTGAACCCTCCTATATCCCAGTGCATGAGCCCGATCATGTCTTCAGATTGCCTGCCCCTGTAATAGTTAATTCCCTGCAGCAACGAACTGGCGCAATTACCGACCCCCGCAACCGCAATCTTGATAGCATCCATAAATCGCTCACCTCCTTTGACTTTCATTCCTGCATCTCCTCGGACAAAAGCCCCGCACTACCGGGCAAAGGCGCGGGAGCAAAAGGACGAAAAAGCCTTCCAGATTCAAAACTAACAGCTAACGGCTAAAAGCTCACTCTACGGTAACGCTTTTCGCCAGGTTACGCGGTTTATCGATATCCCGCCCTAACAGCAACGCACAGTAATAGGCCAGCAGCTGGCACGGAACCGCCGCCAACACCGGGTTTAAAAAATCAAGGGTTTCTGGTATCTCGATCACTTCATCCGCCACCTCCCGGATCCTGGCATCACCCTTGGTTGCAATCGCGATAACAGACCCCTTACGGCTCTTGATCTCATGAATGTTTCCGATCATTTTCTCATACATATCATCCCTGGGAGCGATCGCCACCGTCGGCATCCGGCTGTTGATCAGGGCGATAGGCCCATGCTTCATTTCACCCGCAGCATAGCCTTCGGCATGAATATATGAAATTTCCTTAAGTTTCAAGGCCCCTTCCATAGCAACCGGAAAGTTGTACTTTCTCCCCAGAAACAACCAGTTGTCAAAACAATAGTACTTTCGGGCGATGCTTTCAATCAAGGCTGAACAGGACAAAACATCTTCCACTTTTTCGGACAGAGCCTGCAGCGCTCTTATGGCCTCAACCCCTTCAGTCACGGAAAGGTGCTGATGGCGGCCCAGGAGCAGAGCCATAAGCGTCAAAACAACCAACTGGGAGGTAAACATCTTCGTCGAAGCAACCCCTATCTCCGGGCCTGCATGGTTATAGACGCCGGCTTCGGTCTCCCGTGAAATTGAGCTTCCCACCACGTTGACGATACCCAGCAGACGCGCTCCTTTACGCTTGGCCTCCCTGATGGCCGCCAGCGTGTCCGCCGTTTCACCGGATTGGCTTAATCCCACTACGAAGGTATTAGCCTGGAAATTGAGTTTCCGATAACGAAATTCACTTGCCAGCTCGACTTGCAAATCAATGTCAGTCAACTTTTCAAATACATACCTACCTGCCAATGCTGCATAATAAGAGGTGCCGCACCCGATCAGAACCATATGGCGGCATTCCTTCAGGCTTTCCCATACAGGCACCAGCCCGCCGAGTTTCGGGACGCCATCCCCTGGCTCAATGCGCCCTCTTATCGCGTTGTTGATCGTCTCGGGCTGCTCGAATATCTCTTTGAGCATGAAATGTGGAAAACCGTTAAGCCCGATGTCCTCCGCATGCCATTCAACGGTCTCGCTGCTTCGTTTTATGGTCTTGGCCTGAGCGGTGGATATTGAAAAATCATTCTTTTTCAAGATTGCAAGTTCATTATCCTGAAGATGCACAACCTTGTCAGTATAACGCAGCATGGCAGACACATCCGAAGCAGCGAAATGGCCGTCCTCCCCGAGCCCTATTATAAGGGGGCTTCCTCGCCTCGCCACCACGATTTCCTCCGGGCATAGCCTATGCAGAACAGCTATTCCGAAGGTACCTTCCAGCTGGCTCATAGTCTTTCGAACCGCCCCTGTCAAATCTCCATCAAAATTCTTCGAAACCAGATGGGCGATCACTTCGGTGTCGGTGTCTGAACGAAACACCACCCCGTTTTTCTCAAGACGCTTCCGGTGAGAAAGATAATTTTCTATGATTCCATTATGGATTACAAAAACATCGCCCGGGCCGTCCATTTGGGGATGTGCGTTCACCTCGCTCGGCTCGCCGTGCGTGGCCCATCTGGTATGAGCAATCCCTGTCGATCCTCCCGGCATTGATCCGTTCAGATCCGCCTCAAGAACAGCGATTTTCCCGACCATCTTTCTGCAAAAAACACCGTCCTGGTTCTGGACGGCCACTCCGGCCGAATCGTAACCTCGATATTCGAGATGTTTCAGCCCTTCAAGCAATAAAGGGCAGGCATCCCGCGTTCCCACATAGCAAACTATTCCACACATCCACAAACTCCCCGCAAATCCACAAAGTCTCCCTCGTGGAAGACTATGAAATATGAAGATTCCGCAGCGTTGTCCCCGGTGAGGCCGGGATAGAAAGCCGTTAGCTGTTAGCTATTAGCTTTTAGCTGTTAGCTGTTAGCTGTTAGCTATTAGCTTTTAGCTTTTAGCTTTTAGCTTTTAGCAAATCGGAATCCAAAAGAACTAAGCTTAAAAACAGACGAGGGCGATAGCTCAGATTAACCCCCCGATTACGACAACGACAACCGTTCCACGTTCGCTCTACTGACAAGAACTCAAATTTTCGCCAAAATTTCATTTTGGCACTCCAAACACTTCAACTCCCATAACAACGTCGACGTCCATAGCTTTTACAAACAAAAACAATTAAGAATAATATCTTGCAATAATCAAACGAGCCAGATCGCCGGCTCTTACACCCAGGTAGTCGCCGTGGACACTTAGTACAGAAACACATATAGGCTCCCGCCCTTCCTTAGGGTCCGCAAACGCGATAACCCAGTCCAGCCTGAAACAACCGGTGACATCGTTGATCGACCCGGTCTTGGCACCCACTTCAATGCCCCTGTAAATATTGCTGCGGAGGAGCTTTGAAAAGCTGTTTCTTCCTGTTCCGCTGAGAACTGTTTCACGCATCAACATCCTGAGTCCGTCGGCGGTTTTCGGCTCGACAACTGTCGCCAGCGGAGCAGGTTCACTTCGATAAACGATTTCACCCTGGCCGTCGACGACCGAATCAACAAGCCTTGGGGTCATGATAACCCCATTGTTTACGACCGCACAGCTTATCAGCGCTGCATGAAGCGGGGAGATGCACGTTGTCTTGTTAAACCCGGAAGCCACTTCCGCCAGGCCGAAGTCGTGCTCCGGCACTTCGATGGAACTCGGCGGCAACGGAATTTCAAAAGGGATATGATTCCGAAACAAAAACCGGTCGGCATAGGCATCCAGGCTTTCTTTCCCCAGCTCATAGATTCCCACCCTCCCGAACACAGGGTTGATCGAGAGAGCAAAAGCTTTACGAAAATCAATTTCGTGCGCGTTCCGCCCCACTTGCTCCTTGAGTTGCCTGCGGTAAAGCGTGTATCTGCCGCCTTCATAGCGCATCCTGTCATCCAGAGCGAGCCCTGCGTTTTCAAGGGCGGCCGCAGCTGCAACAACCTTGAATATACTTGCCGCCGGATAATCCGAGCGAACACATATATTTTCTCCTCCGCCCTCTGAATCATAGCTGGCCATCGAAAGGACACGACCGTCACCGGGTCGAATAACAACCGCAGCAGCTTGAATCGTCTTGGACTTCTGGAACAGCCGCAGTATGTAAGACTGGAGATCCGGATCTATGGTGGTTTTCAACAAAAACGGATAACCCTCGTGCTTGAACGGAAACGAGGTGGTTGCCCCGGGGCTGCAAAAATCGATGCCTGCCAGCAATTCCGGAAAAAGATCCGGTCGAATTACACCCTCGCGCCTTTCAGCCGGTGCCTGCATTGTTTCCGCCTGCCGTGGGGCAGTGTCTGTAGATGTAGATGGAGAAGGCGGGTTTAGGTATTCAAACACTGCATAGAGGCCCACAACCGCAAGAGCGCCCAGGCACCCTATAGCCGCCAGATACGGCAGTCTTTTAAAAACCGAAGACATGCGCCTTTCACGCTTCAGCTTTTTCTGGTAAATCCGCCACTTGGCATCGGTGTGGTTTTCAACCCTCATCGTGCTTCCGGTATGATTCTGTTCACACCACCCATATAGGGAATGAGCGCCTCCGGTACTTCGACGGTACCGTCGGCCATCTGATAATTTTCAATGACGGCGACCAGAGTCCTCCCGACCGCCAGGCCCGAACCGTTAAGCGTGTGCACAAGCTCGCTCCTGTTTCCTCCAGCTCTGCGAAATCGAATTCCGGCCCGCCTGGCCTGAAAAGCCTCAAAGTTACTGCAGGAAGAAATTTCCCGGTACAGCTGCTGTCCGGGGAGAAACACCTCTATATCGTATGTCTTGGCCGAAGAAAACCCCAGGTCCCCGGTGCACAGGGTTACCACACGGTAAGGCAGATCGAGCCTGCGGAGGATTTCTTCAGCGTTTCGTGTAAGGCTTTCCAGCTCATCATATGAAGTCTCCGGCGCGGAGAACTTCACCAACTCCACTTTATTGAACTGGTGCTGGCGGATCAGCCCCCTGGTGTCCTTGCCGTGCGACCCCGCCTCCGAACGGAAACACGGAGTATATGCGACATAACGCACCGGCAGATCCTCCCCGGCCAGGATTTCATCCCGGTGGATATTGGTGACAGGAACCTCAGCGGTGGGAATCAGATAATAGTCGGTGCCCTGCAGTTTGAAGAGATCTTCTTCGAATTTCGGAAGCTGGCCCGTGCCGGTCATGCTGGTGGAATTAACGATAAAAGGCGGCAACACTTCCAGATATCCATGCTCCCCGGTATGTATATCCAGCATAAAATTAATCAAGGCCCGCTCGAGCTTGGCCCCCATGCCCCTGTAAAGGGCAAAACGCGCCCCGGCAAGCTTGGCGGCACATGCAAAATCGAGTATACCCAGGTTCTCTCCCAGTTCCCAGTGGGGTTTCGGATCGAAATCCATTTCCTTGATCTCGCCGTATGTCCTGACCACCGGGTTGTCTTCCTCACCGCCGCCGACCGGCACGGATTCATGGGGCATGTTGGGAATTTCGAGAATCAAGCGATCCAGTTCTTCGAGACCGGCCGCCAGATCCTTTTCCATTTCCTTGATCCGGCTGGATACCCCCTTCATTTCTTCTATAAGAGCGGAGGCGTCCTCGCCTCCCCGCTTCATCGCGGCGATTTCTTCACTTACACTGTTCCTTCTATGCCGCAGCTCCTCCAGGGAAGTGAGTCCTTCACGCCGTTTCCGGTCGAGCCTCGAAAATCTGTCGGTATCCAGATCATAGCCCCGGTCGGCCAGCATCTGTTTCACTTTCGGCAAATTTGACCTTATGAATTTCAAATCGAGCATTCTTTACTCTCCTTATCCTTCGAAAAGCGGAGCCGATCCGCTTCCGGCCGCAATATTAGCACTTCTGAGAGTTCTGGCAACATCAAAAACAGCAAAATGCCGGATTACCGGCCCGGGCAATGAAATCTTTTGATGTTTCGCACGAAACTTTCTATAATAATTAATGGATTAACTATTGATGGGTTCACAAAAAGTACCATGCCCGCCTTATCGGGGTCGGGATCGGTATCGGGGTCGAAAAGTTGGCCGGTCAACCTCCGATACCGACGCCGACAGCGACCCCGACCCCGAGGGACAGGGCTGTTTGATGTTTTACGATTTCATTTAGGTTGTGTTTAATCGTAACCTTCCTGAATGGCGCCCGGCCGGAGGCCGGGAGATTCCTGGAGGTTAATACCCATGCCGTTTTTGTTCATAGGTTCCACAGGCGATAAGGCCGGCCACAGCATCATTGCCTGGGCCGTAGCGGAAGCTTTGCGGAACCGCGGCTTCCGAGTGGGCTTTTTCAAACCTTTCGGAACTCACCCGGTGCAGGACAACGACGTCCGGGCGGATGCCGACGCGTTCCTTTTCAAAAAAGTCCTGGATCTCGAAACTCCTGTCGAACATCTATGCCCTTACCCCGCGGCGGAAGACATCCCGGCCTCCCTTACTTCCGAAGAATTGCTGACAGAGACAGCGGACAAAGCAGAACTTCTTGAACGGGATGTGGACGTTCTTATTGTCATGGGCCGCACTCACATGTTTCTTGACGATGCCTCCCACCCGGCACCGGATGTTTCCGTTATAAACCGCCTCCAGGCCGACCTTCTCGTCGTTCACCGATACAGGAAATTATCGACTACCCGCTACAGCCTGTTCAGCATAGCCTCCCTTCTCAGGGAAAGGCTGAAGGCATTCTTTATCAACCGAATTCCGGCCGTGGATTTCGACAGGGCCTCGAAATCACTGGCCGGAACCTTCAACCGCGACGGGATGCCTCCGGCGGTGCTGCTTCCCGAAGATCCCCGCCTTAACTATCAAACACTGGCCGGCGCCGCAAGAGTTCTCGATGCACAAGTGCTTTCCGGGCGGGAATTTCTGGACACGACGCTGGTGAGCAAAATGACGGTGGGCTCGGCAGTGCTGCCGGGTAACTTAAAACTGTTCAGGCGCGTCTACCACAAGCTTATTCTTCTGAAGCCGGCCGCCGAATCACTCGCAGGAATCATATTGACAGGCGGGTTCAAACCGGTCCCGGCGATTCTTGAAACGGCGGAAAAAGCGGGCATAACGCTCATGGCCGCCAAGGCTGACACCTTCACCTGCATTGACAGGCTCGAACAAAGCTCGAAAAGACTGACACATCATGACGTATACAAAGTAGAGCGCCTGGTTGAAACGATGGAACAGAACCGGAATATGGAAAACTTCATTGCGGCGCTGAAACTGTAGGCCTTCTCCGCAGCCTCATCCGAGAGTGTCGCTTATTATTTCAAGAAGCTTTTCCGGCGAAATAGGTTTTGAGAGAAACAAGTTAGCCCCGGCTTCCAGCCCGTCTTTTTTATCCTGTTCCCTGCTCTTGGCGGTCAGGAAGACGATCGGCGTCTCCTTGTAGTCGTCTTTTTCACGGATCCTTCGGCAAAGCTCGAATCCGTCCATCTCAGGCATTATTATATCCAGCATAAGCAGATCATACTGCGTTTCGTCAATTCGTTTGAGGGCTTCGCGGCCGCTCGCCACAGCTTGCACTTCGTATCCTTCCGGCTTCAGCAGCTCGTCGAGGGCCATCAAAACCATCTCATCATCGTCCACGATCAAAATTTTCTTATTCATCAGTTCGCTCCTTTCCCGGCGCGGCCACCGGTATCAACACCGTGAATCGGCTTCCTTTTCCAACCCCGCTTTCCACATCCAGCCTTCCACCATGTGTTTCGAGTATCCCGAAACACAATGAAAGCCCAAGCCCGGTTCCCTTCCCGACCGGTTTCGTACTAAAAAAAGGTTCCATGATCTTATGAAGGTTTTCCTCAGGGATCCCGGCCCCGGTATCCTTTACGCTGGCACAAACAAAGCGGTTTCCATCCTCCTGGGTGGTGAACGTGGAAATGGTCAAAATTTTATCGCCGGAAATTTCTTCCATGGCATCCCTGGCATTGGAGATTAAATTTAAAAAAACCTGCTCAAGCTGGTTAATATCGGCCATAACCACAGGCAAATTATCTTCAAGTTTTTTTACTACATTAATATTATGATTAATTAACTGTTGTCCTGTAATCATCAAAGCGTTCTCGATAGGCTTATTTATACTTATCAAATTAAATTCAGGCAAAGTCTGTCTTGAAAATTCCCGCAGGTGATCCACGATCTTTTCTATCCGTTCGTTGCATTCGCGGATTAATTCAAGCCGCTCGCGATGCTCCCAGTTTTTCGGCACTTTTTTAAGTATCACATAGAGGATCGTCTTGGAAGCCATCAGCGGGTTGTTGAGCTCATGCGCCACCCCTGCAACCAGCTCCCCGAGCGCCCTCATCTTGGATGCTTCAAAAAGCCTGACCTGGGCTGCTTTCAATTTGTCTTCGAGAATTTTGCGTTCGGTGATGTCCTTGAAAATGCCGGCCGTCCCTATCAGATCCCCGTCTTCGTTTCTGAGCAGGAACAATGACGTAACGATGGAGACAGCATCCCCGTTTTTGTCTTCCATCTGCATTTCATAGTTTCCCGCCCGCTCGGCGATCCGGAGCACGTCCATTATCTCCCTGGCTTCTTTTATGCCTCTGACATATATACACGAAACATGCCTGCCGAGCAGTTCTTTCCTGTCGTACTTGAGAATTTCCTCCATCGCCCGGTTCATGTAGGTTATATTTCCCTTGAGATCCGTCGTGACAATGCCGTCGACCGAGCTTTCCATAATATTTTCCAAAAATTCCTTGGTCTCACGCAATTCCCGTTCGAGATGTTTACGCAGCGTAAGGTCACGGTCGATCTCGACAAATCCCGTAGTCCTGCCGTCGGGATCCTTTATCGCGGTTATCGTCGTATAGGCGGGGAAACGCTCGCCTCCCTTCCTCACCCGTATCATTTCCTGCTCGCAGAGGCCTTCGCTCCTGGTGCGCCGGCTCATTTCGGCCTGGATTCCTCTTTCAACCTCTTCTTCCGGAATCGTGACGCCGATATTCATTTTTTGGATCACTTCCTCTTTTTTCCACCCGTAGACCCGTTCGGCGCCTTTGTTGAATTCTATTATCCTTCCATAAAAATCCAGCGCAATGATTGCGTACTCCGTGGCGCTGTCAAGAATGCTGTTCAGGAAACGGCTGAGGCCACGGTATCTCTCCCTGGACTCCTTCAGTTCCGTTGTGCGGGCCTCCACCATTTTTTCCAGGTTGGACGTGTAATGCTGGAGCTGGTCCATCATGCGGTTGAAGGAACTGCCCAACAGCCCGATTTCATCGCTTCGATGCACCTCCACCCTCTGCCCCATGTCTCCGCCTGCCATTCTGCTGGTCACATGGGTAAGCTCCTGGATCGGGCTGGTCAATACTTTGGAAAGGCCCACCGTAAGCATACAGACGAAAACCACGGCAATGAGAACAAGGATAAATATGAAACGCTCTGTGGACTTCAGCGCATGAAATATTTCATCCTCATAGCTTCCTGCCGCGATAATCCAGTCGAGCGGCTCAAAATATGCGTATTTTAAGATTTTGTAACGAGGTGCAGTCTCCCCGAGTTCTATGTTGACCCAGGGATAACGGATAGTCCCGATCTCGCCTTCAGAAAGGTTCACCGCATCTTCAATCATCGCCTGTATATAACGAAAACCCGATGAATCGGTCGAATCTATAATGTTTTCACCTTCCTTGGCAGGATGGATTTTCAAAAAACCCCGGCTGTCAATGATGTAAACATAACCGGTTTCACCGACCTTGATCCGGCGTATTTCTTCGCTTATCAGGCGGTGGCTCTCGCTCCAACGCCCGGCGGGGGGTAGATCCGCTTCACCCGCGGCCAACCCTGCCTCCTGAAGCATGGAACGCTGGATTTTGCACATGGAATATACATTGCTGACGAGATGCTCTAGCTTCACCTCTGCACTGCTTCGAAGTGCACGGCTGAATCTGTTCATCGCCAGATAGGAAGACACAATAAGCGGCAAAAGCACAACAAAAAGAGTCACGATGATCAGCTTGGTGCGTATGCGCCAATTTCGAAACGGTTTCAGCCGAAAAAAATTATTTTTCACGTAAAAACCTCATTCAAAAAACCGGATCGGGGCATGTAACCATAGCCCTCGAAGATCCGATCATCCTGTACATCACCGGTGAAACCCAGCCTTCTTCCAGAGCCTCATCGTCGACCTCGTCAAGTATTCCATCATGAATAGCCCAGCTACGGCCACGCACGGTCCCTGCGAAATCCGGATCCCTGAAAGGGCTCCGTCCGTCGAGCAACCGTGCGAGAGAACAACCCGGCTGGAATAATTCATTTATCCGTTTCATCATTCGGTAGCCTGAAAAATATGCAAACCCGTGCTGTTCGTAAGCAATCGCGTTATGATAAAACAGCGCTTCAAGCCGGATGCTCTTGATATCGAACATGGTGCAGAAAAAATCCAGGCACCTTATCGCCGGTCCTGTCAATCCCAGCCCCTTCCGAATCTGCCCGGGAAAATATCCATGGTCAAGCGCCTTCGATTCTTCCTCCACATTTCTCGAAGCCCAGCCAAAGAGCGTGTCTCTTCCCTCCTGATCGAGGTCTATGGAAAACCGGGGGGAATCGGGGTCGTTCGCGATTACGAAGTCCCATGACAACTGTGTGTGGTCTGCACCGTCCGAAAGCTGGATTGAATAAAGAGGGTCCTCGGCCTGTTGATGTTTAACCTCGATCAGGCAAGCGCCATCGCCCGCCGGGCAGAACATGCGAACCGCCCTGCCGCCGGAGGCCGTTGAAAATGTAAGCGGATCAATTCCAAAGCGGTGGAATAAAACCGGAGGGACCAGGACACGGTAAATTCCCTGCTTCTCCTGCGGTTCAAGAAAACTGATTCGCTGAATCCAGGACATGGTTCGGAGCCTTGATGAACATTTGCCGTGCCGGGCTGAAATAAACCGCCTCCCTGCCGCTGTGCGGAAGGCGAAATCGACGTTGATTAGGATTTTAACCTATAAATTCATTAGATCATTTCGCGACGAAAGTCAAAAATTATGCACCGTTCATAGATTCATTGCAAATTTCCAACCAATTACTGGAACTCCGATATAAGGATCGTTCGAAGCATTCTGTTGGCGTTGTGTTTTCCGGGCGGGAGCCCGGCCTGCCTGAGCTATGATTTGGGGCAGTACTTGGCGTATATGGAATCGCGGGTGATATCGAGTTCTTTCTCGACGTCATAAACGGGCACGTTTGCGAGGAGAAAGACTTCATGGG
>JAWOBE010000202.1:0-13264 GCA_046498185.1 Desulfatiglandaceae bacterium
AAGAAGGAAATCACCCGGCGCGGCAACACCCACGAGTTTTTCTGCCCGGTTTCGGTGTATCGGACCGTGGACGGATACGTTTATATTGCGGTGGGCAATGATCGGCAATGGAGATCGATGGGGAGCCACGAGTGGTTCAAATCTCTCGACCGGCCCGAATATGAAAAAAATGCCGGACGTATCAAGGATAAGGCCGGGTTGAACCAACAGATCAATGAAATCACAAGCCGCCACAGCAGCCAGGAACTGATAGAGCTTTTCAATTCGCTGACGCTGCCGATAAGCAAAATTCACGGGGTCGAAGAGGTTCTTCAGGATCCTCTTGTACAAAGGCGTCTTTTGTTTTCCTCTGATGAGAAGAGCGGGACCAAGCTGACCCTGCCTCCTCCTCCCAATATGACCCCTTACCTCAAAGAGATCGGAGGCGTTCTTTCATTCCCGCCGCGCTTCGGGGAACACAACGAGGAGATATACGGCGGAACACTTGGATATTCCAGTGACAAACTACGTGAATTGAAATCCGCCGGCGTGATCTGACGGCCACGGTTTTGCGTCGCTTATAGGAGAATGGGGAGATGGAGATCGTTGTACTGGTTAAACAGGTGCCGGATACGACCGAAGTGCGGCTCGATCCCAAGACGGGAAACCTGATACGGGAGGGGATCGAGAGCATCATGAATCCGGACGACCGACATGCACTGGAAGCCGCAGCAGTGCTGAAGGAATCGAACGGCGGTCGGGTAACCGTGCTTTCCATGGGGCCTTCCCAGGCCATTGATGTTATCACCGAGGCCATCGGAATTTGCGCTGACCGGGGGGTCTTGCTGTGCGACAGGGCTTTCGCGGGCGCCGACACCTGGGCGACATCCACGACCCTGGGAAAAGCTGTCAGCAAGCTGGGAGACATTGACGTGGTGCTGTGCGGGCGCCAGGCGATCGATGGAGACACGGCGCAGATAGGCCCCCAGGTGGCCGAATATTTGAGCGTCCCTCATATCAGTTGTGTGACGGGAATTGAAGATGTGAAAAGAAGGTCTATCACGGTGAGCCGCCGTACCGAAGACGGATTCGAACGGGTCAAGAGTTCACTGCCGGTTTTGCTGACGGTGATGAAGGAAACAAATGAACCGAGATATCCTGGGATAGCCGCGCTGCTTGCGGCATGCGGCGAGAAGGCTCCGATCGAAGTCTGGAATGCGGCGGACCTGGGGGTTCAGATTGGAGAGGTTGGGATCGAGGGATCACTGACCCAGGTAATACGGACTTTTGCGCCGAAGTCAAAGAGACAGACGGAAATGATCGAAGGTGATACATCCAGCGTGGTCGAGGGCCTGTTGTCCAGGCTCAGAGAGAAGAAATTGATTTGAGGACCCGGGGAGGCTTGGGCGATGACCGTATGGATAGAGACGGAACTCTGTAACGGCTGCGGGCGCTGTGTCAAGGCGTGCCCTTACGGCGCCATTGAAATGCAGGAAGGCCGTGCAAAAATTCTGGATCGATGCACGTCGTGCGGAACCTGTGTTTCAGTCTGCAAGCAGGGCGCCATTCACACCGACGTCGTACCAAGGGAAATACCGGATTTCAGCGATCGGAAGGGTATATGGGTGGTGGCCGAACAGCGTGACGGGGAATTGATGCGGGTGAGCCTCGAACTTCTCGGTAAAGCTGCTGAACTTGCAGAGCAACTCGATGAAGAAGTCTGCGCCGTTATACTCGGGTGGAAGACATCCGGGCTTACAGAAGAATTGATGCGTTACGGGGCGGCTAAGGTCTATCGTGCGGATCTCCGTTTACTCGAGCATTACCGGAGCGATGCTTACACGAAAGTCGTGTGTGACCTTATAGAAAACTACAGGCCCAATATCGTGCTGATAGGGGCGACGATGCTCGGAAGAGATCTGGCCCCGAGAATTTCCAGGAGGGTGCGAGCCGGGCTCACCGCGGACTGTACGGCCCTCAGCATCGATGAAGAGGAAAAAATTCTGCTTCAGACCCGGCCGGCGTTCGGCGGTAATGTCATGGCGACGATCGCCAACCGCTTTTCAAGGCCGCAGATGGCCACGGTGCGCCCTGGGGTGATGAAGCCTGGAGCTCGTAAGAAAGTCTCAGGTGAAGTCATAAGCTGGAAGGGAGCGCTTCGGGAGCGGGAGATCCGAACCAAAATTTTAGAGCAGGTCCGCGAAAAACGCAAATCAGCGCGTCTCGATGAGGCGAAAGTCATCGTGGCCGGAGGCAGGGGCGTCGGTTCTGAAAAAGGATGGGCCAGGATTTTCGAACTGGCCGAAGCGTTGGGCGGCGAGGTGGCCGGAACGAGAATCGTGGTGGAAAACGGCTGGCTTCCGTCCGAACGGCAGGTGGGGCAAACCGGGCGGTCCGTGAGGCCCGAGCTCTACATCGCCTGCGGGCTGTCCGGGGCGATTCAGCACCGCGCGGGCATGGCCGACTCGCGTTATATCATTGCCATCAACAAAGATGCCAGGGCGCCGATATTCCAAGTGGCAGACTGGGGGATTGTTGCGGATTTGCATGATGTGCTGCCCGCGCTGATCAACGGGCTCAGTGCCAGGGGTGGACTTTGATGTTTTTAAGAGTTGGGGATTGAAAATGGTCAGATCCAACGCCGAGGAGATGGTCAAAAAAGTCGTGGCGCGTTTTGTCGATAAGGAGGTTATACCGGGTGCCGGAGAACTCGATGCATCCGGTGTATTTCCTCGAGAGCATTTCGATAAACTCGCGCGTATGGGGGTTTTAGGGATCCGTTATCCTGTCAAAACAGGGGGCTCCGGGGGCACCACCACCCAGTTCTGCATCGCGATGCAGGAATTGGCGCGCGGTCTCATGAGCCTTGCGGCGATGACTGCAATGCAGTGCCTGATGGGAACGAACGGACTTTATCTGTATGGCACCAAGCAAATGCACGAGGATTATTTGAAACCGGCTCTCAGAGGGGAAAAGATCGGTGCTTTCCAGTTGACCGAACCCGAGGCCGGGGGAGACCTTGGCAGCGTGAGAACCCTGGCCAGGAAGGTATCGGACGGCTGGGTCATCAATGGCATGAAGACATGGTCCACCAGCGGGCCTTACGGGGATTTTCATACGGTGCTGTGCCAGACGGATCCGGAGAAGGGCTTGAAAGGATTGATGTTTTTTTTCATACCGTCTGATACCCCCGGCTTTGCGAGCAGCAAAAAGTTCGAGACGCTCGGGACGCGCAATTCGGCGCTCTCCGAAATTTATTTCAACGATTGTCATGTTCCCGACGAGTTTATGCTGGGTGAACCCGGGCGCGGGCTGGACGTATTGCTGGCGATACTTGCCGAGATCCGCATCATGACGGCATCTTTGGCGCTTGGTCTTCATCGTGCCGCTATGGATGCGTCCATCCAATACGCTAAGGAACGAATCGCGTTCGGAAAACCCATTGGAAAATACCAGCTGATTCAGTCGAAAATAGCCGATATGGCCGTAAACTTGGAAGCCGGGAGCTTGATGGTGGAAAAAGTCACCCGCCTCATCGATAAAAAAGTTTCATGCCTCAACGAGGCCACGATGGCCAAGTATTTCACGACCGAATCCGCATGCAGCGCCTGTGACCAGGCGACGAGAATTTTCGGCGCTTATGCCTATTCGATGGAATATGAGGTCCAGCGCTTTTATCGGGACAACCGCTTCCTTTTATACGGCGGCGGAACCCATGAAGTGCTTCAGACGACGATTGCAAGGCAGTATCTGAGATGATGCATTTACTGTGAATGAATAGAAGAGAGTGAGGGAAAAATGGCAGGGAGAAAAATACGGGTGCTTCTGGCAAAGCCCGGACTTGACGGACACGACAGAGGTGCGAAGGTTGTGGCCCATGCACTCCGAGAGGCCGGGATGGAAGTGATTTACACCGGTCTTCATCAGCCGGTGGAAAGCATCGTCAGCCAGGCCGTGCAGGAAGATGTCGACGTGATTGGGCTTTCGATTATGTCCGGGGCCCATGTCCCGATCTGCAGAAAGCTTATGAAACTGATGGCCGCACAGGGAGCAGGAGATAAAATGGTTATGGTCGGGGGCGTGATACCGGCCAAAGATATCGAAGAACTGAAGAAAATCGGCATTCGCGGGGTTTTCCCCGGCGGGGCGCAATTTTCGGAGATTGTGGAATTTATCGAGAGGGAAGCTGAGGGCGCAAGGCAACAACCGGGAAGCCCGAAGCCCGGGAAAGGAGAGGGGTGAGCCCATGGGTACCGCCACTTATATCAGGGACGAAAAGGATGCCATTCAGGAGGTGATCCTTGAATCGGGCATCAGGGTCAATCCGTTTTACGGCCCGGAGGATCTTTCGAAGATCGGTTTCGATTACAGTCGAGACCTGGGAGATCCGGGCAAGTTCCCATATACCAGGAGCATCCACCCTCTGGGATATCGAAGCCGAAACTGGACGACCAGGCAATATACCGGATTCGGAACTCCCCGGGAGACCAACGAACGCTTTAAATTGATGATCGGCCACGGCCAGACCGGGCTGAATGTGGCCTTCGATCTTCCGACCCAGATGGGATACGATTCCGATCACCCCATGGCCGAAGGCGAGGTGGGCAGGGTCGGAATGGCTGTAGATTCGTTGAGGGATTTTGAAACAGCTTTCGAAGGCATCGCTCTTGACCGCATCGGAGCGGGTTTGACCATCAACGCGGTAGCTTCTGTGATGCTTGCGATGTATCAGGCCGTCGCCGAAAAGGCGGGTTATTCAAGAGATGCGATTTCGGCGACTCCCCAGAATGACATTTTGAAGGAGATCGTAGGCAGGGGCGCCTGGATTTATCCGGTGGAACCTTCGGTGAGGCTGATCGGGGATACGATCGAGTATTCGATGAAAGAATTGCCGCGTTGCAACCCGGTGTCGATAGCAGGCTACCATATAAGGGAAAGCGGATGCACGCCGGCTCAGGAGATTTCTTACGCTTTCATGATTGCTTTCGCCTACATAGACGAAGTTGTGGGCCGGGGATATCAGGCGGAAGATTTCGTTGGGCGTTTCACGTTCAACCTGAACGTGTTTGGAAACCTCTGGGAAACGGTTGCCAAATTCCGCGCCGCAAGAAAACTGTGGGCCAAGCTTCTTCGCGAGCGTTACGGGGTGCAACGGGAGAAATCAATGTTTCTCCGGGGGATATTCGGCGGAGGCGGCTCCGGCATGACAAAACAACAGCCGGAAAACAATATCGTCAGAGGTGCGTATTACGCTCTTGCCGCAGCCCTTTCCGGCGCCCAGACCACGGCGCTTTGCTCGTTCGATGAAGCTTACACGATACCCACCGAACGAGCTGCGCTGCTGTCCTTGCGTACATTCCAGATCCTCATGGATGAAATTGGGTTGAGGGATACCGTTGATCCGTTGGGAGGTTCCTATTTCATCGAGACGCTCACACGGGAGATGGAAGAGAAAATACTCGAGGAAATGGCAAAGGTCGAAAGGGCCGGGGGAATGATAGAGGCCGTTTCGTCGGGTTATGTGCAGCGGGAAGTCGCCCGTCGAGCGTATGAATACGAAAAGAAGCTCCAGAACGGAGAAGTTATTAAAGTCGGAGTCAACAAGTATACTGAAGGTGTGGATATGGAGGTTGAACTCCATGAATATAACGAACAATGGGCCCAGCTTCAGATCGACAGGCTGAAGGAGCTTAAAGAAGGTCGGGACGGCCGGACGGTTGATCAGACGCTTAAAGCACTCGAGAAGGCCGCTCGCGATCGGAAAAACGTCATGCCTTATCTGGTCGACTGCTGCAAGGCTTATGCGACGGTGGGAGAAATGGCCGATGTATTTCGGGATGTTTTCGGAGAGTATGTGGAGCCGGGTATTTTTTAAAGAGGCATCTAACTTTCACTTTCCTTTTTGGGAGTGACCGCAGTTGATCACAAAAGCCGTTGAATTCGATTTTAAAAACCTGGGTACCGTGCCTGCAAGGCGGTCTTTGGGGGAGTATGTTTATCAAAATCTAAAGCAGGCGATCGTCCTGGGAGAGATGGCGCCAGGAAGCCGAGTGGTGGAAAATCGGGTCGCCGATGCGATGAAGATCAGCCGGACCCCGGTCAGGGAGGCAATTCACAAGCTGGAACGTGAAGGGTTTTTGAAGCGTTCTTCTTCCGGCGGGCTGTCGGTGTCTGGTTTAACCCGGGCCGAGATAAGAGAGGTATTCGAGATCAGGAGCGTTCTTGAAAGCTATGCTGCACGTCTGGCGGCGGCACGCCACCATGGGGAAGACTTGGCGCCTCTGGAAGATAAAATTCGTGAATTTGACGTTAC
The DNA here is from genome assembly GCA_046498185.1 of Desulfatiglandaceae bacterium. Taxonomy (GTDB): domain Bacteria; phylum Desulfobacterota; class DSM-4660; order Desulfatiglandales; family Desulfatiglandaceae; genus CAYXDR01. The sequence goes on from JAWOBE010000202.1 coordinate 6,293, forward strand.
CCTCGAACAAGGGCGGCTGGAGGCACTTCCTGAGATTAACACCGATTTCCACGACATGCTTTACGAGCTCAGCCGCAGCCCGAAATTGGTTGAGATCATCAATGATTTGAGAGACCAGATCCAACGTTTCAGAATTATCATTTTAAAAAAACAGGGCTGGGCCGGGCGGAGCAACGAGGATCATAAATTGATCATTAATTTTATGAAAAAAAGAGATGAAGAAGGAATTGTTCGGATTATGCGGGAGCATATGCTGCGGGGTCAAAACATCGTATTGCAGGAATTCGACTGGGAGAACGGATAAAATTTTGGTTTTGCTTTGATTTCAAGGCACATATAGGGTAGGATTAAATTTTACTGATTGCACATAAATCATGGAACTCCGCTTTCCTGGCCAGAGGGTTTTTGATGGTGCGGCGGAGAGTTTTTCAGATTGTGAAAGGGGGTGGTGCTGGCCGGTCCTGGTAGGAGACGTGAACCTTTTGCATTTATTAAGGAGGTCAGAGAGATGAAAAGGACAATTGTTTTTATGCTGGCCGGACTTTTTGTTGCGACTATTTTATGCGTAATGTCAGCCCCGAGCGAAGCCGTTGCAGGCCCGATCAGGTTGAGTTATGCAAATTTCCCGCCGGCTCCCACTTTCCCATGCGTGCAAATGGAACGATGGAAAAAGGAGGTTGAGGAGCGGACCGGAGGAAAAGTAGAGATCGATACCTATCCAGGAGGAACTCTGCTTGATGCCAAGAATATGATGGACGGTGTGATCGCCGGCCAGGCGGATATCGGGTGCCTCTGCATGGCCTATCAGCCGGGGCGGTTCATCGTCACGAACGCCACGGCCCTGCCTCTCGGCTTTCCCAATGCCGAATCCGCAAGTCTTGCACTGTGGTCGCTCTATCAAAAATACCAACCTGATGAATTCCGCAAAGTGAAGGTGCTTGCAATGTTCGCCTGCGCGCCGGCCAATATATACGCCAAAAAAAAGGTGGCCAACCTGGAAGACTTGAGAGGTCTTGAACTTCGTGCATCTGGAGGAGTGGCCGAGGTCTTGAAGGCCCTTGGTGCGACGCCGGTGGGAATGCCGCAATCCGAAACCCCCGAAGCACTCCAGAAAGGTGTTGTCCAGGGCGCAGCCTCTTCGCTCGAAACCCTTATGGATTTCAAATACGCCGAAATGTGCCGTCACGTGACGATTTTCAACGGCCCGGTATATCCGTTTTCTGTGGTCATGAATCAAAGAGCCTGGGACTCCCTTCCGGAAGATGTCCAGAAGGTCATGGACGACCTGCGTCTGGAGCAGTCCGAATGGACCGGCAAATATATGGATGAACATGTAAATGAGTCCATTGAGTGGTCCAAAGAGAATTATGACATAGAGATCACGCACCTGTCCGCTGAAGAGAAGGCTCGGTGGGACGAAAAACTCAAGCCGATCATTGATAAATGGATAGAGGCTTCTGAAGCCAAAGATATTCCAGGCGGGGAAATCGTTGCATATCTCAAAGATTTTCTCGAAAAATAGCCGTATAAAGTATTGTAGCGCGATTTTCACCTGTCTCCCCGCTTCGGGGAGGCAGGCCTAAGCACGAATGGGGATTCCCGAAAGTACGGGGAAGGAGGTTTATGGAACTTCTTTCCAGGATAAACAAAGTTTTGAACGGTATCTTGATCGGTATCGGCGGAATACTCCTGGTCGCAACTGTTTTTCTTACCTGCGCAAACATTTTCCTCCGTGTTGTGTGGGTTCCTATAGACGGAACCTTTGAACTGGTGGGATTTTTCGGCGCGGTGTTGACCGCCTTTGCGCTGGGATATACCCAAATGCGCAAAGGGCATATCTCGATAGACATCATGTCGATACAATATCCCGCGAGTGTCCAGAAAGTAGTTTCGGGGGTAAACGGGCTCATCTGCGGATTGTTTTTTTCGTTCTGCGGATGGAGAGTGGCGGTTTGGGCAGGGACGATAAGAGCGGAAGGCGAGGTAACGGAAACCTTAAGAATAATTTTCCATCCCTTCGTCTATTGTGTCGCATTCGGGTGTTTTGTTCTCGCCTTGGTGTTGTTGACAGATTTCCTGGGAATGTTTTTCCGGAAGAAAGGAAGTTGAGGCATGGACCTGGCGGCGACCGGAATTATCGGCATCATCATTCTCATTCTGGTTATTTTCCTGCTGGGGATGCCTGTGGGTTTTGCAATGGCCGTGGTGGGCTTCTGCGGCTATTGGTATATTGTATCCTTCGAGGCCGCATTGTACATGGCGGCGACCGACGTATGGGGCACCTTCTCTAAATATGGATTGACGGTCATACCCCTTTTTATTTTCATGGGTGAAATTGCATTTTTTTCCGGTGTCAATAAAAAGCTCTATAGGACGGCCTACAAGTGGCTGGGGCATATCCGGGGGGGGCTCGCGATGGCGACGGTCATGGCATGTGCAGGTTTTGCGGCGATATGCGGTTCCAATGCGGCGACGGCCGCGACGATGACAACGGTCGCATTGCCGGAAATGAAGAAATATAACTACGCTTCGGTTCTCAGTACGGGAGCCATCGCCTGCGGGTCCACATTGGGGGTGGTGATTCCGCCGAGCGTCGTGTTGATCGTGATAGGTTTGTATACCGGGCAGTCGATTGCGAAACTGTTTTATGGGGGTGTTGCGGCAGGAGCACTGCTGGCGGTGCTTTTTGTTTTGACGGTCTATTTGATGTGCAGGATAAACCCGCACTGGGGCCCGGCGGGGCCCGGGACGACGTTCAAAGAAAAAATTGCCTCTCTTCCAGGAGCATTCGAGATGCTGCTGTTGTTCCTGCTTATCATGGTGGGGCTGTATTTCGGTTTTTTTACTCCAACCGAGGCCGGGGCAGCGGGCTCGTTTTTCGCCCTGGTTATAAGTCTCTGCCGGCGGTCGCTTTCCTGGAAAGGTTTTCTCGATTCGATAATCGATACTCTCAGGATTTCCTGCATGGTGATGATGCTGGTGGCGGGTGCCGTCATTTTTGGCAAGTTCCTGACCCGCACCAGGATTCCTTTTGAAATTGCTTCGTGGGTGGCCGATCTTCCGGTGCCGGGGGCGATGGTCATGGCGATCATTTTCTGCATCTATGTTTTCGGTGGAGCCGTAATGGATGCGCTTGCACTGCTTCTTATAACGATACCGGTGTTTTTTCCCGTGGCCCTGGAGCTGGGTTATGACCCGATCTGGTTTTCGGTTACGATAACCGTCATTACCACCCTTGGGGCTGTAACTCCGCCTGTCGGGGCGACGACATATGTCGTAGGTGGAATGGCGAGAGATGTGCCGTTGAGTACCGTTTTCAAAGGAGTGACGTTTTTTTTGCCCGCCTATCTCTTATGCGTGGCGCTACTGATGGTTTTTCCCGGTCTGGTGACTTTTCTCCCGAATCTTATTCGTTACTAGACCATGTATGGATGTGATGCATGGAGATGGTAAAATTTACGCGGTGTTTCTGGTGCACAGTATACATTATAAATCCACGGTCCCCGGTATTCGGCCGGAACCCGAGGAAGAGAAGAGGTTGATGTGATGACGAGAACTTTCATGCCTTCGATTGAAAACCCCGAAGCCTTGAGGAGGCTGCAGCTTGAGGGGCTTAAATGGACAGTCGCCCATGCATACAAGGGCTCGCCGGTTTACCGAAAACATATGGACGAAGCCGGCATAGCTCCCGAGGACATCCGTTCCCTGGATGACCTGAGCAGGCTTCCCTTTACGACATCCGCGGATCTGCAGGAGGGTTACCCTTTCCCGCTTCTGTGTGTGCCTTTGGAAGACGTTGTACGTATCCATGCATCTTCAGGAACGACCGGCAAACGGAAAGTCCTGTGCTACACCGCCAAAGACGTCGAAGACTGGTCGGATTTTTTCGCGAGATGTTTTGAGATGGCCGGACTCACCACGGCTGACAGGATCCAGATTGCTGTGGGTTACGGGGTATGGACCGCCGGGGCGGGGTTCCAGCTGGCCTGCGAGAAATTCGGTGCCATGGCGATCCCGGCCGGTCCGGGGAACCTTGATATGCAGTGCGAATTCCTTGTCGACATGCAGACTACGGTGATGTGCTGTACTGCGTCAATGGGGCTTCTCCTGGCGGAGGAAGTGAACAAAAGGGGCGTCAAGGACAAAATAAATCTGAAAAAAATGATTTTCGGCTCCGAAAGATCCAGTGACGCGATGCGCGCGAGGATCAAGGAATACTTGGGGCTTGAGGACGTGTTTGACATACCGGGCATGACAGAACTTTATGGACCAGGAACCGGGCTGGACTGCCCGTTCCACACAGGGATTCATTATTGGGCCGATTATTATATCGTCGAAATAGTGGACCCTGAAACGCTTGAGGCGGTGCCGGAAGGGGAAACAGGGGAAATGGTGGTGACAACTCTGAAAAAAGAAGCAGTACCGCTTATTCGTTACCGCACGAGGGATTTGACCAGGCTGATTCCCGGCCGCTGTCCATGCGGGTCGATTTTCCCCCGGCACGACAGGATCCTGGGGCGCTCCGATGACATGATTATTTTCCGGGCCGTTAATGTTTATCCGGGGCAGATCGATCATGAGCTTTCGAAAATCGAGGAAATCGGAAGTGAGTATCAGGTGGTTCTCGATCGAAAGAATGATGGTAAGGACTATATGACCGTTAAAATTGAGCGCGGGCTTGGGGTGGACGCTTCAAAAGACGAGGCGATTTCTTCGAAAGTAGCGTCAGAACTGAAAAAAAAGCTGCTTGTCAGTGTCGGGGTGGAAATAGTCGATCACGGTTCTTTACCAAGGTCCGAGCGGAAAAGCAAAAGAGTTTTCGACAACCGTCCGGAAGATTGATGCCGGCTTGAACCAGCTGATAGCTAATGGCTAAAGGCTAATGGCTAAAGGCTAAAGGCTAATGGCTAATAGCTAATGGCTAATAGCTAATAGCTAATGGCTAATGGCGAACGAAGGATTTAGACATGATTGATTATGAGTACAAGAAGCCGAAGTCTCTGGGTGAAGTTTTCACGTTGATGAAGACCTACGGGGCCGATTCGCGGATAATAGCGGGCGGCACCGACCTCATGGTGGCCATGCGCAGGGCACTCAAATCTCCTGCGGTGCTGATTTCTCTGAGAGGCATAGATGAGCTGAGGTACATCCGCAAGGACGATGCATACCATATAGGAGCCTTGACGACGCACAGGATGCTGGAATGTTCCTCTCTTGTGCGGGATGAACTTACGGCTCTGCAGGAAGGCGCCGCGAAGGTCGGCTCGGTGCAGATTCGGAATGTGGCAACGGTGGGAGGCAACATCTGCAATGCGGCTCCTTCCGCGGACACCGCAGGCCCTTTGCTGGCTCTGGGCGCCGTCGTCGTCCTGCGCGGGCAGGGGGGTGAAAGGCGTATTCCTCTCGGTGAATTTTTCAAAGGCCCCGGGAAAACAGTGAGACAACGGGATGAAGTTTTGATCGAGTTGGAAATCCCGCTGGAGATGGGTGGTTATGGAAGCACCTACTGGAAGCATTCCCGCAGGGAAGCCATGAATCTCCCTTTGGTGGGCATAGCCGCTGCAGCGCATTTAACAGCCGAAGGGTTGATCGACGATGTCCGCATCGCATTGACTGTTGCTGCGCCGACACCTGTGAGAGCCTTAAAGGCCGAAGAATTTCTCAGGGGTAAGGCTCCGGAGAAAGAGGTGCTGGCGGAGGCGGGAAAAATAGCATCCTCTCCCGATTGCTGCAGTCCAAGGGACAGCCTGAGGTGTGACGCCTGGTACCGCGAGGAAGTCATACGGGTTTACGTGGTGCGCATGTTGAGTCTAGCGGTTGAGCGCGCCAAGAATGGAAGGAGTTCAAAATGAATACAATCTCGGTTTCCTTCACGCTCAACGGGGAGTCTGTGGTCGCCGAAGCCCCCGAAACGTGGACCCTTTTGAAGGTTTTGCGGGAGCATTTCGAATTGACCGGCGCCAAGGAAGGCTGCGGCGTGGGTGAGTGTGGGGCGTGCACGGTGATCGTGGACGGTGAGGCGGTAAACTCCTGCCTGTATCCTTTCCCGGAAGTGGAGGGGAAAAGTGTTCTAACGGTGGAGGGCTTGGCGGACAGGGAGTCGCTTCATCCACTTCAGACTGCGTTTCTCGAACACAATGGCGTTCAGTGCGGATTTTGCACGTCAGGGATGATTATGTCGGCCAAGGCTTTACTGGACAAGGTGAAGAAGCCGTCCGAGGAGGAGATCAGGGAGGCGATCGCCGGGAACATTTGTCGCTGCACGGGTTATGTCCAGATCGTGGAATCCATCAAGGCTGCGGCTGAAACCCTGGATGATTGATTTATCGGCTGATCGTCAGGGACCGTTTACAGGAGGAGAGGATGTCCGAATATCTGTATGTGGGTAAAAATACGCCCCGAACCATCGAAGCCGACAAGGTCACCGGAAAGGCGATTTATATAGACGACTTCAAGCGGCCGGGAATGCTGTACGGAAAGATTTTGTACAGCCGGTACGCGCATGCAAAAATAGTACATGTGGATGCATCCAAAGCCAGAGCCCTCCCGGGTGTGAAGGCCGTTCTTACCGGCGAGGACATTCCTGATGTTCGGGTCGGTTTTATAAAGGACCAGCGTGTGCTTAAAATGGACAAAGTGCGCCAGTTCCGGGATGAAGTGGCGGCGGTCGCAGCCGTCAGCCCGGAGATAGCGACGGAAGCGCTCGGACCGGCGCGCTCCCTGCTCAACCTGTGCCTTCTGGCATCCGTACAGAAGGGTGTTCTCGCCGACATTCGTTTCGCGGCGACCGGCCTCTACAGGGAGGAAGTGGATGAGGCCCCGCTGATCTTTCGCGACCGCACCCTGGAGCTCGCAATGGTTGGACAGCAGCTGCCGGTGGCCGAACGGACGCTCACCGGACACGTGCGAGCGTTGCTGCAGCATCTTCGGGCGGCGCCGGGCGCGCATGCCCCTGAGAGCTATCCGGTCAGG
>JAWOBE010000216.1:0-6114 GCA_046498185.1 Desulfatiglandaceae bacterium
GTTCTGTCAAGTCGGGAGGTGCCTATTTATCTAATGATTTCAATGCCTTAGGCATCATTTTTTCATTGGGCTAGTTGCATTTTCCTCCGTCTCCCCATACCCCCTCGTGTGTATGTGGGAATTCGTCGCCTCACGTGCCGATCTGATATGCGTAGCACGCCATTTCGCGATAGGAGCAAAAGGAACAGAAAAACAGCAACTTGTCACTTTTTTGAAAAAAAATTCAATTTTTTTCGATCCTTATATCGGAGTTCCAGCCAATTATGATTGGTCCCCCTGATGTAAAACAAATATTTAATCGGGGTCGGCGCCGAAAAACTGAAAATCTCGAGTGCAACTCGTCATTGCCAGATCCATGCCTTCATAGAAACCTCTTTTTCGTTGACCGCCGTTCTGCTGATCTGCTACGGTCTTTTGGTATATTCCCGTCAGTTTCAGCTACCCCAACAGGAGGGATTTTTTTGGCTCCCGTGAACGTCAAAACAGTCGGCTCTCTGTTTATATACTCCGAAGAAATGGGCTGGTTCGACTTTGGCCCCGACCACCCGTTCAAGCCGGAACGCGCAGCCAAGACATATGATCTCTGCAACCGCTACGGTGTTCTCAACCAAGACTGGATGCGGGTGCAGCAGCCCAGGTCCATAGACCCAAATCTTCTAACGCTCTTCCACGAACCGGACTACCTGACGCTGTTGGAACAAGCCGGCAGGGGTAAGGTCCAGTTGGAAATGCTCGAAAGAGGCATCGGCACCCAGGACAACCCGATTCTGCCCGGCATTTACGAATGGTCTCTGCTGGCCGCCGGAGGCACCCAGTCGGGAATGGACGCGCTTATGGCCGGGAGTGCTCTGGTCGCTTTCAACCCGGTAGGGGGGTTTCACCACGCCATGCCGGGATATGCCGAGGGATTCTGCTATTTGAACGACATAGCTGTTTCGATCCGCTATGCATTGAACACTTCAAACAATAAAAAAATCGCCTACGTGGACATGGACGCCCATCATGGCAACGGCGTACAGCATGCCTTTTACGAAGACCCGCGTGTGCTGGTCGTCTCGGTCCACGAAACAGGCCGAACGTTATACCCATGGTCCGGGTACGAAACCGAAATCGGGTCGGGGGACGGAGAAGGGTTCACGATGAATGTACCGCTCGAGCCCGGCTCCGACGACGAGGTTTACGATTATGTGATGACCGGTGCCGTAATACCCATGCTTGAAAGCTACGCTCCCGACCTTATCGTCGCCGAAATCGGTGCAGACACAATGGTTTCCGACCCGCTCACACATCTGAAACTCACCAACAACGGCTACCAGAAGGCATTGAAAAGTATCAAGGCTGTCTGCCCTCGAATCCTTGCCCTCGGGGGAGGCGGCTACGACCTTTACCGCACCGCCCGCTGCTGGACCCTCGCCTGGGCTATAATGAACGAGGTGCAGCCGGTCGACGAATTTGCCGGCCTTGTAGGAGGAATGATGTTCGGCCCGGAAATGGAGGTCGGAAGCCTGTATGATCACTCCTATCACACGAGCGGCGAAGTAAAAGAAAAAGCCATGAGCGAGGCGCGCCGCGTCGTCGGGTTTCTGCGGGAAAACGTCCTTCCGCGGCATAACGCAGCCTGCTGAAACAGTTTATTTACGAATGCATTCAGGCGACAGCCGGTTTCTCCCCGGCTATTTGAACCTGCCCTGTATTTTTTTCCTTCTTCAGAGCCAGCGTTAGAACGGAGCCTGCAATCAGCAGCACCGCAGCGACAATGAAAGAAGATGTGTATGAACCCGATGAGGCGACAAGCATCTGCGACATCCTGCCCATCACGAACCCGCCGACTCCCCAGGCTGTAAATACGATCCCGTAGTTGATGCCGAAATTCTTCAACCCCCACATATCCTTTGTGAGTGACGGGAAAAGGGACAGGTTCGCTCCGTAGTTAAATCCAAGAAACGTGGCGATCAACACGACCAGGAAAGGACTTGAGTTGTCGGAGCCCACAACCGGAATCGCCGCCAGCAGCAAAACTGCTTGAAAGAGCAATATCATCATCAACGTGGTCCTGCGCCCGATCCTGTCGGACAAAACACCGGCGAGAATCCGACCGGCGGCGTTTCCCACCGCCAGAATGGCCACCGCAATGAACGCCGCCTCCCCCATGCTCCGCTGCGCCATGCCGGCCACGCTGCCTATCACCATCAACCCTGCACCTGCGCCGATAAAAAAGATACACCAGATAATATAAAAAGAGCCTTTCCTGAACACTTCGGATGGCTTCGCATCCAGACTGCCTCTTCCGAATGCACCGGCCTGTACCGAGGAACCCGTCGGCCGGCTGAATTCGTGGCCCGGTGGAGGGTTCACGAGAAACATCGATAGCCCGCAAACCACCACCAGGAAAGCCACCCCGAAAAACAGCATCGATTTTTGAAGCCCCCAGCTTCCCACCATATACGTGGAAATCGGGGCGATATAAACAGAAGCCAGCCCGAATCCGGCGACAACCACGCCCGCTATCAGGCCCGTCTTTTCCGGCGGGAACCATTTAAGCGCGGGCGGGGTGGCCGCCGCGTAGCCGAAGCCGATGCCGGCGCCTGCAAGAAGCCCAAAGCCGAGCAGCCATATGACATAGCTGGTGGTCAAGGAAACCCATATGAACCCGATTCCCACAAGGAGCCCACCGATAAAGGCCGTTATCCTGGGGCCGAACCTATCCTGGATGCGCCCTGCCAGCACCGTGGCGAAAGCAAAAACGATGCAGCAGACCGCATAAGGATCGTTCAACGCGGAAGCCTTCCAGTCGAATGCGCCGGGGCCGCCCCGCTGGATGGAATCGGCTATCGCACCTTTCATGATGCTCCAGGTGTAAAGAATTCCCAATGCCAGGTTTATACCCGTGCCGCTCAATGTTACGATCCAGCCACGTCTTACAGCCGCCGTTGCCATATTGTCTTCCTCCCACGGTGTGCCGGCGCCGCCAGCCTTTATTGCCTTCCCCCTACCAGCCGGTCCACGACATCCGGATCCGCCAGCGTACTGGTATCCCCCAGCTGGTCAATCTGCCCTTCGGCGATTTTCCGAAGTATCCGCCTCATGATCTTGCCGCTCCGGGTTTTCGGAAGTGCATTCGTGAAGTGAATCTTATCCGGTGATGCGATAGGTCCGATCTCCTTCCGAACGTGCTTCACCAATTCCTTCTTCATCTCTTCGGAAGGTTCGAAACCGTCCTTCAGCGTCACGAACGCGTATATCCCCTGGCCCTTCACATCGTGGGGGAATCCCACGACGGCGGCCTCGGTCACCGCCTCGTGGGCCACCAGAGAGCTTTCCACCTCCGCGGTTCCCATCCTGTGGCCGCTCACGTTTATCACATCGTCCACCCTGCCCATGAGCCAGAAGTATCCGTCCTCATCCGTGCGCGCGCCGTCGCCGGAAAAATAATAACCCGGATGATCCTCGAAATACTGCTTCTTGAACCTCTCCGGATCGCCATACACGGTGCGCATCATGCCGGGCCAGGATTTCGCAATGCACAGATGCCCGCCTTCGTTGGGGCCGGCCTCGGAGCCGTCCTGGCGGACAATTTTCGGGACAACCCCGAAGAAAGGCAGAGCCGCCGAACCAGGCTTCATGCGCATCGCTCCTGGAATCGGGGTGATCATGTGGCCCCCTGTCTCCGTCTGCCACCAGGTATCCACGATAGGGCACCGCCCGCCGCCGACCACCTCGTAATACCACATCCATGCTTCCGGATTGATCGGCTCCCCGACACTTCCCAGGAGCCTCAAGGTACTCAGGTCATGTTTTTTGATCCATTCATCCCCGTTCCTCATGATGGCCCGGATTGCCGTGGGCGCGGTGTAGAAGATATTGACGCCGTATCTTTCAACAATTTCCCAGAAACGATCCGGCTCCGGATAATTGGGCACGCCTTCAAACATCAATGAAGTCGCCCCCATCCCCAGCGGCCCGTACACGATGTAACTGTGCCCCGTGACCCATCCGATGTCCGCCGTACACCAATAGACATCTTCGTCCCTGCAGTCGAACACGTATTTCATGGTCATGATGCAGTGGAGCAGGTAGCCGGCGGTCGTGTGCAGAACACCTTTGGGTTTTCCGGTGGAACCGCTCGTATAAAGGATGAAAAGGGGATCTTCTGCGTCCATGGGCTCAGGGTCGCATTTCGGAGACGCATCCCTCATCAGTTCGTGCCACCAAGAATCCCTCCCATCCACCATATTCGTCTCTTTTTCGACGCGGCTCACAACCACGCATTGTTTGACGCTTGGGCACGATTCCAGCGCCGCATCGGCGTTTTTCTTCGTGTCGAGCAGCCTCCCGGAACGATATCCATAGTTACAGGTGATCAGGGTTTCGGCCTCGCAGTCTATGATCCTGTCTTTAAGGGCGTCGGCGCTGAAACCACCGAAAACGATGCTGTGGACTGCTCCTATCCGTGCGCAGGCGAGCATCGCCACCGGAAGCTCCGGGATCATCGGCAGATAAATCGCCACACGGTCACCCTTTTTAACCCCGAAACCCTTCAGCACATTCGCGAATTTGCATACCTCACGGTGCAGTTCCTGGTAGGTGTAGGTGCGGGACTCTTCGATAGGCTCACCCTGGAATATCAATGCAGCTTTGTTTTTCCGCCAGGTGTTCAAATGACGGTCGAGACAGTTGTACGAAACATTCAGTTTTCCGCCGGCGAAATACCGAATGAATATGTCATCCCTGAAACTGAACTCTTCGACCGGGCCATCCCATTTCTTGAACCAGTCGAGTTCTTTTACCGCCATCTCACCCCAAAAGCCGCTGGGATCGCTTATTGAGCGCTCGTACATGCGTTCATAGTCCTCAAGGGCTTTCAATCTCGCGTTTTCGACGAACTCGGAATAAGGATCAAAAACTCTTTTCTCCGCATAAACAGATTCGAACTGACTCCCTTTGGTGTCATTCATATCATTCTCCTTATATAAAAGTCGTTTGTATTTATCATATAATACTTAAAACACTTCTGTTAGAAAAGATAGAAAAATAATCTTTTATTTAAATGATTCAGGATAATTTTACCCCTCGGAAAGGCTGATTGTCCATCGGGACAATCATGATTTTAAGTAAGGAAATTCCTTATTTTTAAAAACCTGTGTCACAGGGGGAAGCGGAAAAAGGATTATGATTGATCATCGGGCGGTGGAAGTGTCAAAATAAAATTTTGGCGAATTTTGGAACAACTCCGCTTATCCACCGGGCAATGGAAGCTGGCCTGAAGGTGGAGGAGGAGAAAATCGTTATTGGCGCTGGGGTTTGATTGCATGACGCTTTCGACCCCGATAGCGATACCGACGCCGACCCCGGAAAAGAGGAAATCGCGGATGGAGAACAGGGAAAAATCATGACTTTGAAACATATACTCCTGGTGATGTTGGGCGGAGGATTGGGCGCTGCCAGCCGATATACAATCAGTTTAGTTTCCGCCAAGTGCTGGGGAGTCAATTTTCCCTGGGGCACATTGGTGGTGAACCTGGCGGGCTGCTTCCTGATAGGTTTGCTTTTTGCGCTGGCCGAGCGCAGCCGGCTGCTGGGCCCTGATCTGCGCCTGCTTTTGATCACCGGATATCTCGGTGCACTTACCACGTTTTCCACGTTTGCGCTGGAAACCGTGAACTCCGGATTTCCGCTGATGACGCTGCGGCCCTTTATCAACATCCTGGCCAACAACGTGGGCGGCCTGAGCCTGACCTTGTTCGGGCTCTGGCTGGGCGGGCTTATCAAATAGGAGGGCGACAATGCTCAATTACAAGGCGATTGAAATTTTCACCAGTGAAGGGGCGCGCTTCAAGAACAGGCCGATGGCCGATGCTGTCATTCAATACATCAAGGATCTGAAAATAGCGGCCCGATGCATAGTCACACGCGGTATAGCAGGATCTTACGAAAGCGGCGACACTGCGACATCGCGATTGGAAGTCCTGTCCTACAATCTTCCGGTGCGCATTTTTATTGTTCTGCCGGCGGGTCAGGTCGAGCGTGTATTAACCGACCTGGATCCCATGATCAACGACGGCATACTGGCTTTGCACGACCTCAACGTCGTAAGTCATCGGACAAAAACCAGCT
>JAWOBE010000219.1:0-20366 GCA_046498185.1 Desulfatiglandaceae bacterium
GTGTAGAGGAGGATGTTCGTCCGGAAAAATGAGCGTGTTTATTTTTCGGGACGGATATCCTCATCGTCATTCACCGATGAGTTTCCTTATCCCCGTTTTTCTTGCTTTTCTTTGCGTCTCGGCGTCTTGGCGCGAGGCCAACATCCTGTCAATCCTGTCAATCCTGTCTAAAATTTTAAATCCCGCGCCGCAGGCGTTCCCTTCAAAAACAGCCGATACCGATGCCGACGCCGATACTGATTAAAGCGATTTTTAACAGAAGCTTACACCCACCCCCGCAGTTTGCAGGCTTCGGCCACTCTGGCGACCGCGATCAGATAAGCCGCCTGGCGCATGTTCACCTTCTCGCGCGTCATCATCTCATAGACCGAATGAAATGCCTTTGTCATCTTTTCATCAAGCCGGTCATTGACGACCTTGCCGGACCAGTAATAGTTATAGGTATTCTGTACCTGCTCAAAATAAGAAACCGTGACACCACCGGCGTTCGCCAGAAAATCGGGAAGCACAAACACGTTGTTTCCATGGAGAATCTTGTCAGCCTCCGGCGTGGTCGGTCCGTTTGCCAGTTCGCAGCAAATCCGGCACTTAAGGCGGTCGGCATTAGCGTCCGTGATCACGTTTTCGAGCGCAGACGGGAAAAGGACCTCGACATCCATTTCAAGAAGTTCCTCGTTGGAAATCGGTTCTGCATCAGGAAATCCTTCGAGGGCGCCGTTTCTCAATTTGTAATCAACAACGCTGCGCGGGTCCATGCCGTTCATGTTGCATATCCCTCCGCGCGAATCGGAGGCGGCTACAAGCTTCAGACCAAGAATCTCATGCCCGAGAACCGCCGCATGCTGGCCTGCATTTCCGAACCCTTGTATCGCCATAGTCTTTCCAGCGAGATCAACGCCGAGAATTTTCGCAGCCTCTCGAAGAACGAATATACCTCCTCGCGCTGTGGCATCACCTCTGCCCTGGGAGCCTCCGATTGGTATCGGCTTTCCTGTTATCATAGCCGGATGATGCTCACCCCCCATGGTTTCGTATTCGTCCATCATCCAACCCATAATCTGGGGAGTGGTGTAAACATCAGGAGCCGGCACATCCTGCGAAACCGAAAGGAATTTCGCCACAGCCCGTATATAAGCCCTGGCCAAACGCTGCTTTTCCCTCTCCGAAAGTATCTTGGGGTTACAGGTGATCCCGCCCTTGGCCCCGCCGAGGGGGATATCAACCACCGATGTCTTCCAGGTCATCCAGGCAGCCAGTGCTCGTACAGCATCGAGCGTTCCGCCGGTATGCCAGCGCAGCCCCCCCTTGGTGGGTCCTCTCGCGCTGTTGTATTGGATGCGATAACCATGGAAAATCTTTATTTTACCATCATCCATTTCCACAGGCATCGTCACCTTTACTTCCTGCTGGGGCCATCGAAGGAGCTCGTGCGTTGCTTCATCGAGTCCCAGTCTTTCAGCGGCTTCATCAAGCTGTGCTTGAGCAATTTGAAAAGGGTTAAGTTCGGACATTTAAAAGTTTCCTTTCTAATTGTATTGTTAACAATAACTGTGCTGAACGGAATGCTAATGCGTCTTTTCAAAAAATGCAACAGGATTTACAATGAAAAAGAGCGGCACAGGGGAAACACCCGTGGCCGCTCTAAAATGAGCCATTTTCAAATGGTGCCGAAGGTGGGATTTGAACCTGAATTCGGCACCTAAATAACTGATAACACGGGTAAATATTTCAACAAATTAGCAAGTGTAACCCTAAGGTAACTCGTGGGGGGTGTCAACAGAAAAATCACACACCATGTTTTCGGCGAGACATATAAGCCATCGTTCCCTTCATAAAAGCCGGTTTTTCCTCGTCTGTCAATGCGTTGAATTGATTCAAGAAATCTTTCATTTCATTCCTCCAGCAGAAACCCATCATCTCGGGCATTTCACATAACATACACCCGTCGCGGTTTCGACGGCATACGGAAAAAACTTCTTCTTGAGCCAGAATTCAGTATCGTGGATCTCTGATCGAACTACAACGGCTTTTCCGCCACAATGTCTGCAGATGCAACAAAATTTTCGGCACCGCTTCCAGGAAACCAACCACTGACCAGCTCTTTGCTGTATGCTTTCAGGTCAATTTTAACATTTCGAAATCCTACCTCCGCCAGAAGGCTTCGAACCCGGTCCACGTGTTCAGCACCCGCAATGCACCCTGTCATCAATGCCGCCTGTTTTTTTAATGAATCGGGCATTTCGGCCGTGGCCACCACATCTGAAACAAACAGCCGACCCCCCGGTCTTAAAACGCGATAGGCATCCTCGAACACCAATTTTTTCTCGGGTGACAGATTGATGACGCAATTGGAGATAATCACATCCACACTGTTGTCGGACACCGGCAGATTCTCAATCTCCCCCAAGCGGAACTCGACGTTTATCAAACCCATTTTCGCCGCATTCTCCCGCGCCTTGGACAGCATCTCAGGGGTCATATCCACCCCGATGACACGGCCCTTATCACCAACCTTTTCGGCTGCAAGAAAACAGTCGAATCCACCCCCACTGCCCAGGTCCAGCACAACGTCATCCGGCTTGATCTCCCCAATGGCTGTCGGATTGCCGCAGCCTAGACCGAGATTGGCGCCTTCAACGATAGTGCCCAATTCTTCATGGGAGTAGCCCACGATCTGATTGACCATTTCCATGTCGGCGCCGGAGCCGCAGCAACCGGAATCACTTTCCGTCCGACAGCCACAGCCTGTGCCGGTTGCTGCATGTGCATATCGGTCTCTCACCATCTGGCGTAGGATATCAGGACTTTCTTTCTTCATTGTTGACCTCTCTTACGGCACAAGCCCATCATGTCGGGCATTTCACATAACATACACCCGTCGCGGTTTCGACGGCATACGGGAAAAACTTCTTTTTGAGCCACAGGGACAGATGGACAAGATTTATGAGCACGGGCACTTCAACAAGAGGACCGATGACGGCTGCAAATGCCTGGCCCGAGTTGATCCCGAACACCGCGACGGCCACCGCTATGGCAAGCTCGAAATTATTGGAGGCGGCCGTGAACGAAAGTGTCGCCGCCTGCCCGTAATGTGCGTCGAACTTTCTGCTCAAAAAGAAAGAAATAATGAACATGAAAACGAAGTAGATCAGAAGCGGTACAGCGATCCGCACGACATCAAAGGGTATCTTGACGATGTACTCACCCTTGAGGGAGAACATGACCAGGATTGTGAAAAGCAGGGCGATGAGCGTAATCGGGCTGATTTTGGGGATGAACTTTTTTTCATACCACTCCCGTCCCTTTGTCTTGAGTCCGATGACCCGGGACACAATCCCGGCGATGAACGGGATCCCGAGATAGATGAACACGCTTTCAGCAATCTGGCCGATCGTGATATCGACCACCACCCCTTTGAGCCCGAAAAGCGGCGGCAGAACCGTGATGAAAATATAAGCGTAAACGGAGAAGAAGATGACCTGAAAAACGGAGTTGAAGGCCACCAGCCCGGCACAGTATTCTGTATCTCCCTTTGCCAGATCGTTCCAGACGATTACCATCGCGATGCAGCGGGCAAGTCCTATAAGGATGAGACCTACCATGTATTCGGGGTAGCCCCGCAGAAAAACAATGGCGAGGAGGAACATAAGTATGGGCCCGATAATCCAGTTCTGAACGAGAGAAAGAGCCAGGATCCTGTAGTTCCTGAACACCTGTCCCAACTGTTCGTACTTAACTTTGGCAAGCGGCGGATACATCATCAGGATCAACCCGACGGCTATCGGGATATTTGTCGTTCCGACCTGGAAATAGTTCCAGAAATCGACGACTCCCGGACCAATGTATCCCCATCCCACCCCGATGAACATGGCAAGGAAAATCCACAGGGTCAGAAACCGGTCAAGTACGGAAAGCTGCCTGCCGATCGCCTGATCATGAGCCATTATATTTGCCTCCTTCAAATCGGCAAGTGAAGCCAAGCGAATACGCCGATCATCTTGAGCCCCATGTAAAACATCACTGCAATAAAGATGTACTTGAGCTGCTTGGCCGGAAGCAGATGTGCGGTCTTTGCTCCTACGATGGCCATGGGGATGCTGCAGCCGGCAAGGAGAACCCATTGAAGCCAGTTCAGGTATCCCGTTGAGTAAGGCGGCAGTCCCTGGACTCCCAATCCGTTGATCAGGAAGGAAATCGATCCACCGATGGCCGTGAAAATCATCAGCGCCGTAGAGGTCCCGACAGCCTGGTGCATCTTGAACTTCAAGAAATAGACCATGACGGGGATCATGAGAACACCCCCCCCGATCCCGACGATGCCCGAGACAATACCCAGGGGGATCCCCCACAGGATAAAGCCTGTAATGCTGTCTGATGGTTCATCCGTGATTTGGGGCGGCTTGGCCGTAAGCATCCGGATTGCGCCCAGGATGACGGCGATACCGAATGCGACCGTCAGGACCTTGGCCGGGAGGTGAGATGCTATGAAGGCACCGAAAAAGGCCCCTAAAGCTCCGGCGATGCCGAAGGTTACCCCCGCCCTCCAGAGCACAGCCCCCTTCTTATGGTGGGTCATAGCGCCGCTCAAAGCCGTTGGAAGAACAACAAGAAGATTGGTCCCGAAGGCAATGCGGATGGCAATGGTGGGATCCACCCCGATGGTTTTCAGAGCCCAGAACTGCACCGGAACCATGATGAAGCAGCCCCCGACACCCAGGAGGCCCGATGCGAACCCGACTCCCAACCCCGTGATCAGCAATGCAATAATTTGTGCAGCATATATTTCCATTTCAACAACTCCTCGCCCGCATCATCATCGGACCACTCGTGATCTTCCGCCGCCATTCCTCCATGGCGTCCTTGAAACCGATAATACCGATCGGCGAATCCCCTACCCGGATCTGGCTTACACCATCCTGCGACATATTTCTCAGCAACTTTTTTACTTTTATCTTAAGAACTTAAGAACAACAGCGAAAGAAGCGACCTACTTTACGGATCTTCCTTTCTTTATTCAAGCCTCCAGTTTGGCCGAAAGGTTTTTGACAAAGTTTTTTATCTGGTCCCGCACCCGGCGGTAGTGACTCATGGCTTCTTCCTCGTTCGCGGCGTTTTGGGCGAGCACGGGAGGGTCCTCGAAACCCTTGTGAATCAGCCTGGTTTTGGCCGGAAAATACGGGCAGGCCTCACGTGCTTTGTCGCAGAGCGTCACCACGTAGTCGAACTCCAGGTTCCCGAGCTCACTCACATCCTTCGATTTCCGCCCCGAAATATCGATCCCGGCCTCACGCATTGCTTCAACGGCCCTCGGATCCACACCCTTGGGTTTCACCCCGGCGGAACAGGGATCGAAATGATCCGCCTGCAGGCGCCGGGTCCAGCCCTCGGCCATCTGGCTTCGGCATGAATTGCCGGTGCACAGAAACAGTACACGCTTTTTCTCAGTCATTGCCCCTCCCACCGCTGCGGGTCAAGTTTAGAACGCGTTACAGCGCCGATAAAAAAGGCGTCAAAATGAACCACACCCCAAGCATAGCTATTATGGCCCCTGCGCCCTTGCGGAACCACACGCCTGCGCCCTGCCAGCCGCCGCTCTGCAGCAACCGCTTGACAGCAGCGGTGGAACTGCCCGCAATTGCTATAGGGATACAATGTCCGATGCCGAACAGAATTATGAAAAGGATGCCGGTGGCAATCTGTTTCTGGACGGTTATGATCGCAAGGATCGGGGCGATGAACCCGAAGGTGCAGGTCCCCGAAAGCACCCCGTAGGCAAGGCCCAGGATGAACGCGCCACCCAGCCCCTGCACCTTGAGCCGCTGGAGCAGGCTCCCGGACATGGAGCACTTCTCTACCCCCAGCATGCCCAACGCAACCCAGACGAGCACAGCCCCAACCAGCACCTGCCAGTACACGCCGATGTCTCCAAGCATCCTTCCAAGCATGACACAGGCCACCCCTACGGCTGCGATCGTGATAAAGAGCCCAAGGCTGAAAGCCCCGGCGTACCAGGCCGCCTGCCGTGGCTTTACCGCCGTCTCCTGCCCACCTACATAGGCTACGATCAGCGGAATCGAGGCCAGGTGGCAGGGACTGAAGACAACACTGATCATTCCCCACAAGAAGCAACCCGCCGCTGCCAACGCAGGTCCGGAGCTTATCCACTCGTTAACAGTGATGAAGATCGAATTAAACATTGCTTCTTACCCTTCCTCACCCGGCTATATTCATCAAGATACACTCATTTTTTCCAGCCTGCAGATCACGATTCGACTCCCATCGAAGCGAGAACCTTCTCGAACAGCTTCACCTATCAAAGACTCAACACCGGTCATTGCACTCCCAGTTCCTTCATCTTCGCGCGGATTTTCTCCTCACTCATGAAACCATCATGACGGTAAACCATTTCACCTTCCTTATTGTAGAAAAACTGCACAGGTATCGCCCGTACTCCAAGATCGAGCGCCACCTGCTTGTGTGTGAGCACGTTCACGAACACAACAGCCGCCCTGCCTTCATACTCCTTTTTGAGCTTTTTCAGAACAGGCTCCATCATCCGGCAGGGGACGCATGTGTTCGCTCCGAAATCCACCATCGTGACCATGCCTTTAACAGGGAAATCCAGCGACGGTTCTCCTGCTGACGAGCATTCAACCCCCGCGATGCTGCCGAGAAATACAAAAAGGATTGTTACCGTAAACTTCTTTATCCTATAACCCATTTTATTCTGCTCCTTTTTACTTCTTATGTCTATTTGGACTTTTCAAACAGATCCATCATAATCATCCTGCCAAGGCACCGTAAACAAGGCCGGCAATCGTCGATAGGATCACGATGATCGTGCAGAAGACCGCCGTCTTTTTCACCCCCAGCACTCCTCCTATAACAAGCATATTCGGAAGCGAAAGGGCTGGGCCTGCAAGCAGAAGGGCAAGAGCCGGACCTTTTCCCATCCCGGCTCCGAGGAGCCCCTGAAGGATCGGCACCTCCGTCAGCGTCGCAAAATACATCAGCGCCCCTGCGACCGAAGCGAACAGGTTGGCACCAAGGGAATTTCCACCCACCAGACTCTCGACCCAGTGCGCGGGAAGCAGCGCTTCGTGCCCCGGCCGCCCCAGCATGAACCCGGCGACCAGAACGCCCGCGCCCAGCAGCGGGAAGATCTGTTTCATGAATCCCCAGGTGGACGCCACCCACATGGTCCGCTCATAGCCCTGGAACCATTTTTTGAGCATCAGGCCGAGGGCCGCAAGCAACGCCGCGGTCACATACCATTTGGATGCGAAAAGTGCCGGCCACAGCCCGCTCGAGCCTTCGGCGGGTTTCGCAAAGGCGGCAAAAACGAGGATTAAAACCATCGCCAGCATGAACAGGCCGTCCTGGGCAAGACTTCGACCGTCCGATTCCGAATCAGGAAGAGCCATTTCCCCTGTCTCCCGGGCGGCGTCATCCTTCCGGAAGATGAAAGCCATCAAAAGCCCGGTTATCACGGCGAATACCACCGCCCCCACCGCGCGTGCCAGCCCCAGTTGCCAGCCGAGGATACGGGCCGTGAGAACGATCGCGAGCACATTGATCGCGGGCCCCGAATACAAAAAAGCCGTCGCGGGACCGATTCCCGCCCCCCGCGAATAAATCCCCGCGAAAAGCGGCAGCACCGTGCAGGAACACACGGCGAGAATCGTCCCTGAAACCGATGCCACCGAATAGCTGAGAATCTTTCTGGCCTGGGCGCCGAAATATTTCAAAACCGCCGCCTGGTTCACGAACACCGCGATGGCCCCCGCAATGAAAAAAGCCGGCACCAGGCATGTAAGCACATGCTCCCTCGCATATTCCTGAAGCATCATGAATGCTTCGATTCCGGAGCGCCGGATAACCGGATCCGACCAGGGCACGAAATAGGCCGCGGCATAGATGCCGGCAATGATCAAAAGTTTCGTTCGCTCTTTCATTTGCCACCGTTCCTGCAAATTTTATTTTGATATGCATGTGTAGCTATGTGTTCCATTCTCTCCACCCTTTTCCGAACCGCACAGATCCTCCCTGCAAAGCCTCGGCAGGCGTTTGACGACCGTTGAAACCGATGGATCTTGATCCAGCCAGTGCCTGAGGTTTCCCAGCATCACCGCGGCGAAAGGGCTTCCGCTTCCGTCCGCCAGGCGGTAATCGATCCATTTGCCGTCACGGCTCCACTGCACCAGGCCGGCATCCACCAGAGCCCTCAGATGTTTTGACACAGTGGGTTGAGCCACACCAAGTGCCGCCTGCAGCTCGCACACGCACATCCCCTTGTGCTGGAGCATCTTGAGGATCCTGACCCTGTTCGCGTCGGAAAGGGCTTTCATTACCTTGATAAACGTTTCCATTAAAACCGTCCTCATATTCCTTTATGGTAATATATTGAGTGTTCACCTCTCTGTCAAGGAAGAATTCCATCAACCCGCCTTTTTGATCCGGGCGTGGATGCTGATATTCAGCATCGGCTTTTCGCTGTAGTTGGTTCTGATGTTGAGAAATCCCCTGAAAGTGCCGGATGCTTGAGGCGTGTTTGAAAAATGGATCCTGAATTTCCTGCCCTTCTCAAGTTCAACGATCCGGTAATCCATCCTGTCCTCGAGACTGAATTGGGCCGGGTTCAGTTTCAGGTGCTTGTCGAGGCCTGCAATTATGTCGATAAACTGTGTGCGCTTTCGTCCCTCGATCCCGGTGAACACAACATAGCGGGGAGTTACGATTATCGGGACCTGAACATCTACAATCAGACCGATGATCATTTTTGGAGCTTTGGGGTCATTGGTATGGACTGCAGCAGCCTTCTCGATTTTTCCCTGGTAGCCTTTTGTGTCCAGTTCAAGTGTGATTTTTCCTTCCCCACCCGGAGGAATCGTCGCGTCGTAGGACGCCACCGCGCAGCCTCACCCGGGAGCAACCCTCAGGATTTCAAGGGGCTGGCCCCCACGGTTCAACACAACGAAGTCATGCATGACCCGGCTGCCTTCCTTCACGCTGCCGGCATCGAACGCATCCTCCGGAAACACGGCATGAGGCGCCGCAACGGCCGCACCCGGTACTGCGAACCCGACGAAGGGAAACAAAAGAGAAACCATCAGTAATATTTTCGCTGCATGTCGCATTGCAACGTCTCCTTTCAGACAGGCCTTTTAAAGGTGAGCATTCATGGAACTTTTCAAGATCGGGAATGGCCTCCTTTCAAAAAGACGAAGACCGCCATATAGATTGATATGGCCAGAAACAACAGATCCCTCGCAATCGTCAACATATGAACCGGCCCATGGGTGATTTCCGCGGAGAAGCAGCCGCAGTGGACATCGAGGCCCCGGATAAGGTTGAAAACCAGGGCACCTATGAAGACTCCGAGCAGCGAAGTGCTTAGCAAAACAGCCCCCGGGAGGCATAAACCGGCTGTCAGGCAAAGGCCGATAGTTACCTCCACCCATGGAAGCGTAATGGCTGCGAGGTTGACCGCGGCGCCCGGCAGAATCTGGTAACTGTAAACAGCCTCAGCGAAGGCACCAGGCTGCAGGATCTTGACGGAACCGGCATAAAGGAAAACCGCTCCAAGAAACAAGCGCAATCCGTGAAATAAAATAAAATAAACCCGCCGTGGTTCTCCGCGCCGTTCGGATTTTACTCCGGATTTCCCTTCAACCATCCCTTTAAAGCCCTATCTCGATCGGGAGCCCCGCTTCCCGCCAGGCACTCCAGCCGTTTACCAGCACATAAACGTTTTCAAAGCCCGTTTCGTTCAGAAACAAGGCGAGTTCGTGACTCAGGTCGCAGGCCTCCCCGTCGCAGTAGGTGATAATAGCCTCCGGACCGTCAAGCTTTTCCAGCACTTCCATGAAATACCTGTCGAGATCCTGCCATGGAAGGTTGACCGCCCCTTTTATATGTCCCTCGACGTACTGGCTTTCAGGCCGGGCGTCCAGGAAAAGCGCCTCCCCGCTTTCATAAAGCCTCAAAGATTCCTCGAGAGAAATTATCAGGCTGTTTCCCGAGGGATCGTTAAAACGGGCCTCTGCGGACCAATCCCCAATCAGAGACAACCTGTCGTCACGCCATTGGTTCGTCACAACGCCCAGGATCACGGCCAGAAAAACCAGTGCGGCCGCCTGACGGAGTGCTTGCCTTAAAGGAGTTCCTTTCACGCTCCAATCAACTCCCGACCCATCCTTTCACTTCTTCCTTTGAAGGAACCTTGCCCACGCATTTGACCTCACCATCGACAACCACGGCAGGTGTCATGAAAACACCGTGAGAGCTGATCTTCCCGATGTCGGTAACCTTCTCAACCTTCGCATCCGTTTCTGTCTCCGAAATCACTTCGTTCACGATTTTTTCGGTCATCTGACATTTGGGGCATCCCGGCCCCAGAACCTTGATTTCCATGTTTGTAACCTCGCAAAAAAGAGTTTCGATCGATTGCGCCCGCAGGCACAGCATAAATATTCAGCAATATGTTACCCCAGATATATCTCAAAACGGGGTTAAAGGAATAACCATATTTCATTTGGGTAATATAATAACTTTCAGGCCAGGTGTCAACCGGACTTTCTGACCCTGGCAGATGCAGCGGCTTTATGCGGTGTCGGATACCGATTCATGTCCGATCTGGAAAACGGCAAACAGACCGTGCAGGTTGGAAAGGTCCTGAAGGTGCTGAGGGCTCTGGCTGGATGGAAAAAGACGCTTTGTCTTTCAATACGATACGGCATGGATCGGGCAGCGAGATGCTGTACCGTTATCGGTGAACCTCCCCCTGCGAGCAGAGCCATACCCTGACGATTCTGCTCGATCACCGAATAGCAAATTTTTCGAATGTAGGAGGGATAAAGACGCACGCTATCTGTGTCGGAATTTTCAAGGCCTTCCGGAGGTATTTCCATCTGCGGGTAGAAAAAAGGCGGGCCATTGCAGGCGCCGCCAGAGGAAATTCAAGGTGTAACTCTTCTGTAACTGTTTTAATGCCTCCTCGCAAAAGCTAACTACCTTAAAACTCTTACGAAAATGGTGCCGAAGGCGGGATTTGAACCCGCACGGGCGTCGCCCACTACCCCCTCAAGATAGCGTGTCTACCAAATTCCACCACTTCGGCACATTAATAGCCTGCGTCTGTCACTGCCCGCCGGGTTCGGCTGTATCCTGGGCAGCAGGCACTTGCCCCTCCGAAACATCCTCCATAACCGACGAGCTGGCGCCCTGACCGAACATCAGCGTCAGGCCCAGGGATGTAAACATGAACAACACCGCCACAACCGTCGTCAATTTGTGCATAAACGTAGTGGCCCCCGCTCCTCCAAAAACAGCCTGGCTTGAACCGCCGAACGCGGCCCCCATCCCGGCGCCCTTTCCTTTTTGGAGCAGGACGATCAAAACCAGCCCAATGCACACGGCTATATGAACAAGTATAAAAAGAACTTTCACTAAAACACCTCTCAGACGACTTTCCACCTGACCTAGGCGGCGGATGACTCGCTATAATACCTGAAATTCATATCAATGCAACACAAAATCGCAGCCGAGTCGAAAAAACTCGGGTCGAATCAACCACGATACCGTACAATCCCAAGGAAGGATTCCGCGGTAAGGCTTGCCCCACCGACCAGGGCTCCATCTATATCCTGTTCGGCCATAAGCTCGGCGGTATTTCCCGGTTTGACGCTGCCTCCGTAAAGGATCCTGATCTGCTCGGCCGTTCCCGTATTGAAATTTTTCTCTACCCAGGAACGTATAAAGGCATGGACCTCCTGTGCCTGGCCGGGCGTGGCGGTTTTTCCTGTGCCTATCGCCCAGACGGGTTCATACGCCAGGATCGTGGAAACGGGTAGCTTCGCATCGGCTGTAAAATTCCGCAGCGAACCATCAAGCTGCCTGCCGATCACCTCGGTGGTTTTTCCCTCTTCGCGCTCAGACAGGCTCTCGCCGACGCATATTATAGGAACAAGCCCCAGTAACACTGCTGTTTTTGCTTTCAAATCAACAACTTCATCAGTTTCCCCGAACAGGCTTCGGCGCTCCGAATGCCCCAGAATCACATGGGTGCATCCCGCCTCCTGGAGCATCCTCCCCGACACCTCACCTGTGAATGCGCCTTTGAGTTCCCAGTGCATATTCTGCCCGGCGAGAAATATGCCACTGCCGGCCATCGCCTCTCGTACCGCCGCAAGAAGAGTAAAAGGTGGAGCCACGAGGACGTCGGCGGCGTCGTACCCCCGAATCCCTTCGCCGATTTTTCGGACAAGCTCACGGGCCTCGCCCTCGTTAAGGTTCATTTTCCAGTTACCTGCTATCATCGGTTTTCGATCAAGCATTTTATCTCTCCCTCACAGGGTTTTCGACTATCATCCTTCTGCGGAGGCCATATACAGGGCCAAATCCACCAACCGGTTCGAATAACCGAATTCGTTATCGTACCACGAAAGCACTTTCACCAAATCGCCCACCACCATCGTGGAGGGAGCATCGTAAATCGAAGAAGCCCTCGTGCCGTTAAAATCACATGAAACCAAAGGCTTGTCGCTGTATACCAGTATACCCTTGAGCGCGCCTTCCGAAGCTTTCTTGAAGGCTGCATTAACCGCATCCGGGCTTGCAGGGTGGCTCAACTGCGCAACCAGGTCTACTATGGACACATTCGGAGTGGGCACCCGCAACGCCATTCCATTCAACTTGCCTTTAAGCGCAGGAAGGACGAGGGACACAGCACGAGCGGCACCCGTGGTGGTCGGAATCATCGAAACGGCGGCTGCACGCGCCCGCCTCAAATCTTTGTGCGGAGCATCATGGAGCCTCTGATCCCCGGTGTAGGAATGGGTCGTAGTCATCAGCCCCTTTTCGATTCCGAACTCATCCATCAAAACTTTGCAAACCGGCGCCAGGCAATTTGTTGTACAGGAAGCATTTGAAATTATATCATGAGCCGCCGGATCATAATCCGCATGGTTCACCCCCATCACCACAGTCAAATCAGGTTCTTTTCCTGGAGCCGAGATGATCACCTTTTTTGCACCGGCTTTCAAATGGGCCGATGCAGATTCTTTGTCCCTGAAAAGGCCGGTGCATTCCAACACGGTGTGCACCCCGAGATCCTTCCATGGAAGCTTTTCCGGGGATTTTTCTGCGAAAACAGGTATTTTTTTACCGTTTACCAGGATAGCCCCTTCGCTGTGCCCTATCTCGGCATTCATCACTCCGTGCACCGAGTCGTATTTAAGCAAATGGGCCAAGGTTTCCGCATCGGTAAGATCGTTTATGGCAACGAAATCAATCGCATCATTTTCAAAACCCGCCCTGAAAACCATCCGTCCGATTCGTCCGAAGCCATTTATCGCAACTTTCAAAGACATAATCCACCTCCATCATTTGATATCAAAAAAGTTCACCGCTCGAGACTCTAAACCGGCATTTCCATGTTTTGATTACCCCTGGATCCGTCCTTTTGACATCGCTCAGGCATGCAATGACAAGGCATCGGGCCGGTTCAAAGATTCTCGATAACCGCCTGCTGAGTTCAAATAAAGAGACATTAAAACAGCGTCTTCCCCTGTATCGTTATAATAACCAGGCCGAATTCCATCTTTAATGAATCCCGCCCCCCTGTAAAGAGCAAGAGCCGCAGAATTGGAAGGCCTGACTTCAAGCCATATGCGATCAACCGAAGTGTTTTCGCCAAGTTCAATCACCCGGCCCAGCAGGTACTTTCCTATCCCCATGCCTCTTTTTTCCGGCGCCACCGCTATATTCAATAGATGGATGTTACCGACGACGATCCAGAAACATGTAAAACCGACAAAAACTTCTCCATCAAGCGCACCCCAAATCCGGGATATGGGGTTAAGAAGCTCATTTTTGAAAGAATTAACCGGCCACGGTGAAACAAAAGAAAATCTCTCGATATATATAAGCCTTTTTCGGAACAAAGGAAAATTATCCATCGTAATAATTTGAAGGCTTAAGTCCGTCACTTTATCATACTCCCGGCAAGTGTTATACTTCGCCTGCCCTCACATTCAGCTCGCTCCCCCAGCTCTTTTAGAGAAAGACTGTCGCGCCACTGAACCGCGCAAATGACCATAGGAAGATTTACTCCAGTCAGCACCTCAACCCTCTCGTCGTTCAAAAACGAAAGGCTGAGGTTTGAAGGGGTGCCTCCGAACATATCGGTAAGCACCAGCACCCCGTCCCCCTGGTCGAGGGAATCTACTTTTTCAGCGATTGTCTTGAGCAGCCCCTCGCTCTCGCTGATCTGACTTATCGCCATGAAATCGGAGTGTTCGATCCGGCCGAGAATCAATTCGGCGGCCGAAATCAACTCCTTACCGAGGTTGCAGTGACAAATAATCAGAATTCCCACCATCACATCCATCCCCCGGATAAAATTCAGCCTTCCTCGTCCGCGTCGACGATAGCCCGATAAAGGTCAGACCGGGAGGAAAATTCCATCAGTCTGCGCCGCAACGAACTGTTTTTCAAGATCCTGGCTATTCTCGCAAGAGTCTGAAGATGAACGCCCGAGGAATTCTCCGGAGCAACCAGCAAAAAAAACAAATAAGTAGGTTTCCCGTCCATCGAGTCAAAATCAACATCCTTGTCACTCTTTGCGAAACATACGATCGGATGGGTCAACCCGCTCAGCTTCCCATGCGGGATCGCCACCCCATCCCCGATTCCGGTGGTTCCGAGACGTTCGCGTTGTACCAGAACCTTGACCAGATCATCCTTGTCGATCGAAGAATCGCTGGAGGCGGCTGCCGCCGCCAGCTCTTCGAGGACGCCGTTTTTATCCTCGGCCTCAAGCCTTGGAACGATATTCTTTTCTTCGAAAAACTCACTCAGTTTCATTGTTCGATTCCGTATCCGCCTCCCGATGTTAAGCGGCAGGCTCGATCAAACCCATGTTTCGATCCGAGCGCTTGTAAATCACATTGATTTCATTTGACTTGGCGTTTCTGAAAACCAGAAAACCCTTTTTCGAAAGAGACAACTGCATCGCCGCCTCCTCCGGGTCCATAGGTTTTGCGTCCAACCGTTCGCTTTCGATGACGATTTCTTCCGAACCCTGCTCCACAGCAGGCTCACCCTCCGCCTCCACAATTTTATCCGCTTCAGGCCTGTGGTCCCTTATCTTCGAAAGGTGCCGCTTAAGCTGCACTTCAATTTTGTCCATCACCTGGTCGATCGCCGAATACATATCTCCGGTTTCCTCGAAAGCTTTGATCCGTGTGCCGTTGACATCGAGGGTCACATCGGCCTGATGACGAAATTTTTCCACCCCCAGGACCACATGGGCCTCAGCGGGGGTATCAAGATATTTATCCAATTTCCCGACTTTCTCTTCTGCATAATTCTTAAGACTTTCGATCGATTCGGTCCGCCTGAAAGTGACTGCTATATCCATTTTTTACCTCCGGCAAATTCATCAAATTCCACGTTTAAAGCGATTCAAAAAAGCATTTTACGCTTTCTCGATGGAAGTATTCCCATAGCTTCGCGGTATTTTGCAACAGTCCGCCTAGCCACGTTAATATTTTTCCCGATGAGCATCTCCGCGATTTCTTGATCGCTCCGCGGATTCGACTTTTCTTCCGCTTTAATGATGTTGCGTATATGTTCCTTAACACTCTCCGAGGCGAACGAATCGCCGTCGAAGCTTCTGATGGAGCTGTTAAAAAAGTATTTTAATTCAAAAAGCCCCTGGGGAGTGTGTACATACTTGTTGGTCGTGACCCTGCTGACAGTGGACTCATGCATCCCTATATCTTCAGCCACATCACGGAGCACCATAGGTTTGAGTTCCGTGATACCTTTATCGAAAAAATTCCGTTGGAATTTCACTATACTCTCGGTTACCTTGTAAATTGTCCGCTGTCGCTGATGAATACTTTTTATGAGCCATGCCGCGGACTTCAACTTTTCCTGGATATAAGACTTGGCATTCTCGGGGATCTTTTTTCCTTCCCGTAAAACCTCCTTGTAGTAAGAGCTTACACGAAGCTTCGGAAGGCCGTCCTCATTTTGCAGGATTTCATAGTCATCCCCTATTTTGATAACGTAAATGTCCGGCGTTATGTAGATCGTCTCCTCGTTCGAATATTGCCTGCCGGGTTTGGGGTCTAAACCCTGGATCACCCCAACCGCCGCAAAAACCTCTTCCAGACTGATGCCGAGCTTTTTTGCAATGCGTTCATGCTTCCTGTTTTCCAGGTCGACCAGGTGGTTCTCTACGATCTTTTCGACAACAGTACCACCCAAACCCTGGAATCTTGCCTGGATCAACAGGCATTCCCTCATATCATCCGCGGCTACCCCGACCGGATCAAATTTCTGTATCGTCTCCAGGACCGTCGCGACTTCTTCCATGGAACAATCGGCATCACGAATTATCTCATCCCAAGTCGCGTCGATGTAGCCGTCTTCATTAAGATTTTCTATGATACAAACCCCGATTTCACGTTGAAAGTCGGTCAGATTGCTCATATTGAGCTGCCAAAGCAAATGAGAGTACAGGTTACCCTGGGAACCGGTCAGGTTCTCGACGCCGAGGGACTCCTTCTCCTCATGAGGATATGGAGCCTTGGTCGTGCTGTACTCGGAAAGATAGGAATCCCAATCCACATCTTCCCTTGCCCGTTCCTCAACCTTCACTTCCTTGACTTCAGAAGCCGGAGATGAAACCTGCTCATAATCTCCGGTTTCAAGCCCGGTACCATCCTCCTCCGAATCGCCCGAGGTCTGCTCCTCAAGAGCCGGATTAACCTCCATCTCCTCATAAATCGTATCGAGCAGCTCGAGCCGCGAGAGCTGCAGCAATTTTATGGCCTGCTGCAGCTGCGGTGTCATAATCAGCTGCTGTGTTAAATTAAGAGACTGCCGTAACTCTAATCCCATAGTAGATTGCCGGATGCGCGCCAGCGCTGAAATTACATATTGAAATTTTCTCCCAAATAAACACTCTGAACAACCCTGCTCTTTACGATATCTCCTGGAAGTCCCTGTTCGATGATCCGGCCACCGCCCACTATATAGGCATAATCACAAACGTTCAACGTCTCGCGGACATTGTGATCGGAAATAACGATTCCGAGCCCTCTCGACTTGAGCTGCCTGATGATGTTCTGTATATCGATGATAGCCAGTGGATCAATGCCGGCGAACGGTTCGTCGAGCAGCATGAATCGAGGCTCCGTCACAAGCGCCCTGGTAATCTCCAGCCTCCGACGCTCCCCGCCTGAAAGGGATGTGGCCTTCTGCCCGGCCAGGTGAGAAATGTTGAGCTCAGCCAATAGACGGTTCAAGCGTACCCTGCGCTCCCCCGCTGATAAATCGAGTGTCTCCAGAACCGCCAGCAGGTTTTCTTCCACGGTCAGCTTCCGGAACACCGATGGCTCCTGGGCGAGGTAATTTATTCCCTTCCTGGCCCTTAAATACATCGGAGTTGAAGAGATGTCTTCACCGTCCAGAAGCACGTTCCCGGATTCGGGTCGTGCAAGCCCCACCACCATGTAAAAAGTAGTGGTTTTCCCGGCCCCGTTGGGCCCCAGCAAGCCTATAATCTGCTGCCTCGCGACTTCAATGCTTACGCCGTCCACCACCCGCCTACCGCCGTAAACCTTCACCAGATCGACGGCCTGAAGTAAGTCTCTGGCCATGACCCTATTTATCACCTTCCCCGGAGAAAATAACGGCCTTAACCTTACCGCCTGCGGAACTCTCGGCTACGCTTCTGTTTTCCTTGATATAGAAAATGATGCGGTCCCCTTGTACATAATCCTTTCCCTGCCGAACCACGGGGTTCCCAGTCAAAACCATTTTTTCTTCGTCCTGATGATAAACCGCCGTTTCCGCCGTAGCCACGCCGCCGAGAGCGCGAGTTATGGTTACATCACCCGTGCTGACAATCTTTTCGACATGATATGAAGTATCCGATGTTCCTCCTTCAGGCGCTTCTGCGTAATACACCGTCATCTCACGGCACTCGATGACCATTTCGTCGTTTTCAGCCCTCACCTCTCCGGAAAAAGTCACGACATTGGAATTGTGATCCACGCTGAGCGTAAGGGAATTTATAATCGTTGCACCGGCGCCTTTAGTGACCGCCTTTTCGGCTGCTATGGCATGGAAACCGGCGCTTAAAAACAGAGCAGCCAAACAAAACACCACGAAGAAAAACACCACCCGATACCGGATCATTCTCCAACCACCTTGTCATTTATAGTCGTGGTAACCCGGGAATGCACATCAAGCGTTTCCTTGTACAAATCAATGAACAATCCTGTTCCCTCCACCGAAAAAAAAGGCCCGGTTATTGTAACAGGTAACTCCGTCGAAACCGTGCGCTTTTTTTCATCAAGAATCAAACGATCCGAAAAAATGCTGTATCCTTCGTCGGTCTCGGCGCTTACATTTCCGATAAGGGTTATAAGACCGGTGGGCCTGTCATATTCACCCCGACTCCCATTGACCTTTATAACCGGTCGTGCCTCTGGTTCCACAACAAGATCAAAATCTTTAAAAACCATAAAATTCTTATCTTCTGAGAAGGTCACCTCACCCGCATCCAGAACCCATCGCAGTCCTTTATCGGGGTCTTCGTGAGTATAATGAACCCGGTTCAACCTGAGCCCTTCTCCAGGAACAAATCCGCTGATCAGGGCACGTGTTCCATCCCCCGTCAGCGAATGAAGGAAGAAGAAACCGGCCACAACAATAACTATCGCCACACCAATAAGTGGCCAATGTCTCCTAAAAAATAATTTCATAAAAACTGCTTTACTATATCAGCGCTTGAAATGACCTGTAAAGTCTATTCTTCGCTGAATTCCGATACTATGGAATGCCACATGCCCTTGCATTTCAAAATCCATTCGCACACATCTCTGACCGCGCCGGATCCTCCCGGTTTATCCAGAACGACGTCCGCCGCTTTTCTGACTTCCTCCACGGCATCGCCGACAGCGAAACTTACGCCCGAAACCGCAAACATCGCCAAGTCAAGTATATCATCCCCGACAACACACACATCCTCTTTAAGCAAACCCCTCTCGGCCATGAACCTGCGGCAGATCGTTCCCTTGTCATAAGATCCCTGGTGAACTTCTTCTATCCCCAACTCCAGCGCACGCCTGCTGGTGGCATCCGAAGACCTGCCGGACACCAACGCCACTTCGACCCCATTAGCCTGAAGAAGCTTCAACCCCAGGCCGTCCCTTACATTAAAGCGCTTGATTTCGCCGCCTGAACTATCCAAAAAAATGCAGCCGTCGGTGAGAACACCGTCCACATCGAGCAACAGGAGCTTAATTTTTTCACCACGTTCTTCGAGCATGTCACCATCCTTAAAAATCCAATCCTGAACCGATCCGGTCAACGAGTCAGTCCGTGAATTTCTTTGAGCAAACCCACAAGAGCCTGCAAATCTTTCAAAGGCAAAGAGTTTGCACCGTCACACAACGCGGAATCAGGATCAGGGTGGACTTCAATGAAAACCCCGTCTGCCCCGGCTGCAACCGCGGCCCTGGCGAGACAGCCCACAAATTCCCTCTGCCCGCTGGAGCATCGGTCCGCCCCGCCCGGCAGTTGCACGCTGTGAGTCGCATCGAATACCACCGGCCAGCCGAATTCTCCCATAACCGCGATCGAACGCATATCCACCACGAGATTATTATACCCGAACGAAGCGCCACGTTCCGTCAGTATCACGCCTCCAACGCCCGCTGCTGAAACCTTCTCAACAGCATGCTTCATGTCCCAGGGAGATAAAAACTGGCCTTTTTTAATGTTGACCGGCTTCCCGGACGCTCCCGCAGCGGTCAAAAGATCAGTTTGGCGGCATAAAAATGCAGGGACCTGAAGGATATCCAGCACGCCGGCCGCTTGCTCCACCTCATGTGGCCAGTGAACATCCGAAATCACGGGAAGACCCGTTTTCTCCTTTACACCGGCAAGTATTTCGAGCCCCCGTTCCATTCCCGGACCCCTGTAGGAATGTATCGAAGTCCTATTTGCCTTGTCATACGAAGACTTGAATATAACCGGCACGCGCAGAGTTTCGGACATTTCCTTGAGAGATTCCGCCACGGTCAGAGTTAAAGCCTCGTTTTCGATCACGCAAGGGCCGGCAATCAGGAAAAAAGGTCCTCCCCGGTTCAGATCAGCTTCGCCAAGAGTAATAACATGGTCCATTCCGGCACCCTCCAGCTAAAGACGGTATTTCCGGATCGAAACTTAGCTCCCTCCGAATATGAAAAAAGCAGCGAGCCCGGTGCCGCTGCAAATGGGGCCAGATCTCTACCGATTTTCATTAATTATTAGCCAACACCTTCTCAAAAGTCAAGGAAATGAAT
>JAWOBE010000162.1:0-12523 GCA_046498185.1 Desulfatiglandaceae bacterium
ATGGCGCCAAGGGAGCGATGGCCAAGTTGAAGTGCTTATGAACGGGGAAATGATAATGAATGTCCGTGACAACGCTTTTCGAGACGATTACAGGTGGCTCGAGTTAGCGAACCAAAGTGGAGATTTTGGGGTAAGGAGTGTGAGAATTTTGGGGACCCGACATTAAGCTTGCGTCAAGAGACTTCTGGTAATGGGTTTTAAGTTCGAGGAAGGCCGATCATCGCGTTAAGGGGTATGTTCGTCGTCGGCATCCCGCTGCCCAATGTCCAATGTATGGCTGAGGAATATGAAGAACGTCAATCGGGGGAATGAATTCACCGCCGAGAGAGGTTTCTGGATGTTATTTTCCGATGGGGTAGCGGACCTCAGGTTAATCTATGCATTTTCTCACTGCCACGTAATTCTTGGCTTGTTGCGCGGAGGCAGGCGGTGGTAGCGGTAACGGGAATATCCCACCATCATCGCGCCGAAAACCTGGTGTTCCTCCGGCAGGGCAAGTGCTCCCAGAATGGGGGGCCATTGCTGCGAGGCGGTGAAAAGGTAGCCTGACCAGCAGGCGCCCAACCCCACAACGGGCGCCATCAGTTCCAGGTATGTCAGCGCGATTGTGCAGGCCGCCTGGGCGGTCCGGTTGTCTTTACGGGCATGGGCAAACATCTATGCAGATGCCGTCTGGATCACATTTTTCACTATCCACGTTTAGCAATGTCATCTGATATCTTCTTTTCGTGGCCCCGGCCACCCACTCAAGCAATTGAGCCGTCCATTCCGCCGGAGAGCTCTACCGGCGTTTAGGCTCTTAACCCTCCCGGGCTATCCTGGTGGTCTTAAGGTTTTTCATGTGTCAACGGATCATCCGGTCTAGCTTTTCAGCTGCGTCCGTGTTCCCTTCGATTTGCCTGCGGACAAGCTTCACCGAATAGACGTTCACATGATCAAGAACATCGGTCGCCCCCCTCACTTTCCTCGGTGAGGCGAGGTTTGCTCAAAGCGCCCTACCAATCCCATCAAGAGGCCGGCTGTTATTCACTCATAGTTATGCACCGACCAGACAGCCGGTTGGTCAAGTGTTGCCGGCGCCCGTCTCACGTAGGCCCGTACCCCCTGAAATTCCAGGTATCCTTTATAGGGGGTCCCGTCATTGGCATTTCCATAGGATTGATGACGGTAGTACCAATTTTTGCCTTCTTCTCCCGATGTACCGGGAGCATTATAAGTATGACCGGGATCCAGGTAAGGATCCATGTGAGCATAAATGTTTCTATCAAAGTCATAGTCACTGTCAATTTCTACATCGCCAAGTCTGTATTTGGCCCACAGCTGGCTTTCCCTGGCGCTGTATTCGGCAATGCCCGCATAAATCACATTTCGCCGAACATCCGTCTGCAAATCCATGTAACGGGGAACGGCAATCGCTGCCAGAATGCCCAAGAGAACCAGGACCGCGATGATTTCCACTAACGTAAATCCTTTTTGGGAGAGTAAAATGGGGTTTTTATATTTCATCTGGAACTCCGATATGAGGGTCGAAAAAATCTAAATTATTTCCAAAAAAGTGACAAGTTGTTGTTTTTATCTCTCTTTTCATCGTCTGACTCCTTTAATGATAATCGGGAATTCCAATATCATATGCGTTGCCGTCTCGCCAGGTAAAACAGATGCGGTATTGGTCGTTAATCCGTATACTGTATTGACCTTTCCCTTGCTGCCAAGCGGTTTTCCTTGACAATAAATCATTCGATTTATTAGTCTTATCAAAGAAAGCCAATAGGCCAGATCCTCGCCATATCCACTTCTTCCCAATGGAACCTTAAATGGCCGATGCAGACGAAAAAACTTCGATTACCAGTAAAACCATCTCTAACCCACACTATGCCTGGAGAATTACCAAAAGCATATCAGGTGGGCAGACCGGCGCCGATCAGGCGGCGATTGGCGTTGCCATTGAGAATTGTATCCCCCACCGCGGTTGGCCGTCAAAAGGGCGCAAGAATACTCCAAGGCAGTAAAACAGCTCATGTTGAAATTTAAAAATATGATTGAGTTCCATCTTGACCTAATCTATCTGAATCAAATTTTAGGTGATAAAAATAGGCGATTGACTGTTTACTTAATGGAGATTGAGGTCTTTCGAGGGTTGGTTTTTATTTGATCAAATTGCAAGTTGATAAGAGATAATGAAAGGGCATGGCATCTTGATCCTTTGCAGAATTCAAGGATTGATCTGATATTATTGAATTCAATGGGCTTGGTAGAAAAAGGGGGTAATCATGGCCGATAAGCCTTCTTATGAGGAACTTGAGAAGCGGCTTCGGGTATTGGAGCGAACCGAATCGGAGCGCAAAAAAGCGGAGAGCAAATTGAGGGAAAGCGAGGAGAAGTATCGCAGGATTTTCGAAAACTCTGTGGCCGGATTTTATCGCAGCACGCCGGCCGGGCGGTTTCTCGATGTGAACCCGGCTCTTGCTAACATGTTGCGGTATGATTCTCCTGAGGATCTCGTTTCATCTGTTTCAAATATCGCCAAACAGGTTTACGCAACTTTCGAGGACCGTGATTGCAACCAAAAGGCGTTTCAGGATCGGGGGTATGTAGAAAATTTTGAAATCAAGGCCCGATGTAAGGACGGCTCTGAAATATGGTTTTACGACAGCGCACGTGCATACTATCGGGAAAGCGGCGAGATCGCTTATTACGAAGGTGTCGTTGTGGACATCACCAGACGCAAGCAGGTGGAGCAAGCCCTGCACGAACGCATCGAGATTCTTGGCCGGATGCTGGATGAAGCACCCGCTTCGATTACCATCCACGACGATAATGGACAATTTTTATACGCCAACCGTAAGACGTTGGAATTACACGGCTACCAAGACAGAGAAGAATTTTTGGCTGTCAACCTGCACAAACTGGATGTACCGGAAAGTGCAGAACTTCTCGAAAAACGTTTCCGGATCATCAGAGAAGAGGGGGAATCCAAATTCGAAGTGGCCCACTATCGCAAGGACGGCTCAAACTTTCCTCTGGAGGTGCTGGTCAAAGTGATCGAATGGCAGGGCCGACCCTCCATGCTCAGTATCGCCAGCGACATCACCGATCGGAAGCATGCCGAGGAAGCCCTGCGGGAAAGTGAGGAGAAACACCGCCGCCTGTTTGAGACCATGGCCCATGGGGTAATCTATCAGTCTAAGGATGGCTCGATCATATCAGCCAATCCTGCAGCGGAAAGAATTCTTGGTTTGCCTTTCGACCAGATGTGCGGAAAGACGTTCATGGATCTTCGTTGGAAGATGATTCGTGAGGATGGGTCAACGGTTCCCGGCACAGAAGACCCTTTAATGGTTGCGGTTCGAACCGGCAGGACAATCGGCCCGGTTATACGTGGTGTGTTTCACCCGGAAAAGGATACCTATATTTGGTTGTCCATCACGGCAATTCCCCTTTTTCAGCCCGGGAAGACAGTGCCTTTCCAAGCTTACGCGACATTTGAGGACATAACCGAACGAAAAAGGGCAGAGGATAAATTGAGTGAAAGTGAGCGGCGCCTGAGGCAGATCATTGAATTTCTACCCGATGCCACTTTCGTCATTGACACAGAGGGAAAGGTTTCAGCCTGGAACAATGCCATACATTCGCTTACGGGAATAAAGGCTTCGGATATGCTGGGCAAAGGCGACTATCTTTATGCCGTGCCATTTTATGGCAAACCCAGGCCCATCTTGATTGACATGGTTATTTCGAAAGATAAAGAAATGCCATTCTCTTATTCCTTGTTTCATAGGGAAGGCGATCGATTGTTTTCAGAGGTATACTTGGCTGATTTTATGGGCCGCGGTCCAACCTGGCTGTGGGTCACGGCCTCACCTCTTTACAACCCCGATGGACAGATCGTAGGCGCCATCGAATCCATTCGCGACATCACCGAACGCAAACATGCCGAAGAGGAACGGAAAAAATTGGAAGCCCAACTCGTGCAGGCCCAGAAGATGGAGTCAGTGGGGCGGCTTGCAGGTGGCGTTGCCCATGACTTCAACAACATGCTGGGGATCATTCTGGGATATACCGAGATGGCCATGGAACATGCGGGTTCCGTCCAAACAGTGCATGCAGACCTCCAGGAAATCCGAAAAGCCGCGAAACGTTCAGCGGACCTTGTCCGACAGCTCCTGACCTTCGCCCGCAAACAAACAATTACACCAGAAATTCTTGATTTTAACAAGACGGTTGAAGGCATGCTCAAGATGCTCCGGCGCCTGATCGGCGAAGACATTCATCTTGTGTGGCGACCGGGCGCAGGCCAGTGCCCGGTGAACATGGACCCCACCCAGATCGACCAAATTCTGGCAAACCTGTGCGTGAACGCCAGGGATGCCATAGACGGTGTCGGTAAGGTGACGATCGAGACGGGTAGTGTCACCCTGGATGAGGATGATTGCAATCGGTATTTTGAATCCCTTCCCGGTGATTACGTGCTTCTGGCTGTGAGCGACAACGGCTGTGGAATGGACAAGGAAGTCCTGGGCAAATTGTACGAGCCGTTTTTTACGACCAAGGAAGTGGGAAAAGGCACCGGCCTTGGACTTCCGACCGTTTATGGCATCGTCAAGCAGAACGGAGGCTTCATCAATGTCTACAGCGAACCAGGCCAGGGGACCACTTTCAGGATTTATATTCCCAGGCACATGGGCGAGGCCGAAAAAGAGCAAAAGCAAGCTTCTGACAAAGGCCTTGCAGGGGGCCAGGAAACAATTCTTCTGGTAGAGGACGAACCCAGCCTGCTTAAGATGGGAAAGGTTATGCTTGAAAGGCTTGGCTACACGGTATTGCCGGTAGGGACGCCGACTGAGGCGGTGAGAATCGCCGATGAGCGCAGGGGTGATATCCATTTGCTGATAACCGATGTAATCATGCCCGAGATGAACGGCCGGGAACTGGCGGATCAATTCTCAGCAGATTATCCGAACATGAAACTCCTTTTCATGTCGGGCTACACTGCGGACGTGATCGCCCATCACGGGGTTCTCGACCCTGGTGTAAAGTTCGTCCAGAAGCCCTTTTCGATGAAAGATCTGGCAAACAAAATCCGGGAGGCGCTTGAAAATTGAAAGGGACGGTGAATTTTACTTGCAGACTAAACACAGGCCGGAGTTCAAGGATTGCTTCGGAATACCAGTAAATCCAGGCATTGTCGGGGTTGACGCAGACTTGTCCCGACTTCAGTCGGGGGATTGGGCAAAAGGACCATTTCCGGATGGAAACAAGCTAAAAAACCTGCCAGTCCGTTTGTCAGCACTTTGAACGAAATGAGGGCGAAATGGCAATATTTGACTGGTTACATAGGAAGCAGAAAGAACATGAACCTCAGCCTGAGCGCCAAAGGGCAACCCCAGTCGACAATGCCATTGCGAGGCTGAATGATGACTCCGATGAAGATAGAGTTGTTGTTGCAATGGAACTGCTGAAGTCTTTAGATTCCGAAGTCAAAGCTGCTATTGCTTCAGAAATCGCCCGCCTGGATATTAAGGCCATGGGAGTATGGTACGAACTTGCAAATGCACTAGCCGATGACCACGAGCCCTTAAGGATGTCATCTGCAGAGACATTCTGGCGATTGGAAGGTGTAGGATACGCAATCCGCTCTCTTCGTGATGAATATGAAAGTTCGGCTCACATGAGCAAAGAATCAGCTCTGAGAGGGATACGTATTCTAAAGGAGGCTGCCTGATGGAACGGAACATAGCGCCGCGGCGTTGGCTTCGCTTCGGCTCAGCCAACGCCGATCCTATAAAAGGCAGATTAAACGCGAGAACGTTACACCTTAATTCTAAAAAAAATGGTCTTGATAATGGGGTCCACCTTCCGGTTACAGGTGCGGAGTAGCCCCTAATAATTTCTCCGGTCATAATTAACCGAACTCTTGGCGATTGTTAAGGAGATGGCCCGGGGTTTACCATGCTAGACAGGGTAAGATCAGGAGGAATCGTCATGGGTGGAAAAATTACGAAGATAAACGGTTTTAGTATTCGGATACTTGCCTTTGCTTTTCTTCTGGCTTGGGTGAACGCAGCCTCAGCCTCCCCATCCCAGGAATGGAATGACAATGGACAGGAGGATGAAAGCACATCAACGTATGTTGCCCTTGAAACGAGCGTTTCAGAGGACGAAGAAGGCGCACCGTTTTTCGAGTGGATCAGCGTTCTCCAGCAGAACGGTCCGGACGGAGTTTACACTGCAGTTTGCGCATCTCTGAAGGACCCCCTAGGATCGGTGCCGCATACCATAGAATCCCTGACCGTGGACGGACCGGGAGATTTCACCTACGCTTTTTCTCATACGGATTACCTGTATTCTAGCAGGGTCTACTACAGGGAGCTTTCAGGCGCTCCGGCAGACGGTATCTACACCTTTACCGTGGTAAACAGTCAAGGCGGCGAAGCGATAACCTATTTCCACCTCCAAGCGGGCGAGACTATCATACCTCAGCTTGACGCCGGTACATTGCAGGCCTCCGGCGATCCCACGGCCCCCACCCTGAGTTGGGGGGCACCGCCGTATCAAGGTAACTTATTCTACAGGGCGAGGATCTATAATGCCTCCTCGGGATCCATTACCTGGACATCGAGCTTTTCACCGGACACGTGTGTGAAGGTGCAGCAGGGTGTTCTATCCCCCGAAGGTAACTATATCTGGCGTGTGGAAGCCTTTGACGATTACTCATTTATTGTTTCCAATAAGCGCGTGGTCACCGAAAAGGTATCCCTGAACATAGACAACAGCAGCCCTTTTTTTGAAAGGGCGGCAGTCTACAGTGTGCCTAGAACCGACGGTATCAGTACCGCCGTAACCGCTTGGCCCAAGCACCCCGATGGCTCGGTGCCAGGGAGCATAGATCATATCAGTGTGACAGGGCCTGGCGGCGGCCAGGTGGCAGTCCTGGACTACCAGGATTTTCTTGAACCCTGGCAGATGTTCTTTATGACACTGGATGGAATTCCCGCCCCCGGGATCTACGAGTTCGAGGTGACAGATACCGAAGGCCATAAAACGGTCACTTATGACTATGTGACCGGGTCAACCGTTCCTGTGGTGAGCGTGGACACACTGCAAGCATCGGGCGGCGGCAGCAGCCCCCTCGTGCTCAGCTGGGGCGCTCCGGGCGATATCTCAGGGCCGATTTACTACCGAGTCATCATCCTGGACGAGGAGGGCCACCGGATCTGGGCCTCGCCCCCCACCGTTGAGACTGCTGTTACAGTGCCCGGGAATGCCGGCATCGAGCAAGGTGAGTACTACGAGTGGGAAGTACGGGCCAGGGATTTCAGCGTTTGGACCCACCACAATACGGAATCCAGATCCGCCGGGAAACAGCTGGCCATCGACAATTCTTCACCTTATTTCAGATGGGCTGCAGCCTTTGCTCAAGATGATCAGGCTGGGAGCTGCACGGCCTTGGATGTGTCCGTTTACGACCCTGACGGAGAGCTACCCGCCGATATCGAGCGCCTTGAAGTTGAAGGCCCCGGTGGGTTCAGCATGGACATCCTCAATGACCCTTCAACCGCCTATTTCACACAATTCAGTGAGTTTTGGACCAATGCCCCTGCGGGCCTCGACCCAGGAGTTTACACCTTTACCGTCGAGGACATGGAAGGCAACATCGCCACTACCAGCGCCTGGCTGGGTGAGGCACCGATCCCGCCGGCGGTGGATCCTGCCACCATCCAGGTGACCGGGAATCCGACGGCGCCGACCTTGAGCTGGGGGGCAGCCCCGGAGTATGAAGCTCGACCCTACTATCGCCTCCGCGTCTATGACAGCGATGGGAATAACGTTTACCGGAGTGGAAGAAAACCGCAGACCTTCCAGGTTCTTCCATACGGCATCATTCAGCCGGGCGAAACATACTTTTTCCGCCTGGAAACCCAAGATCATCCCGACTGGGTGACTTATAATGCCCGGTCCAACTCGGTCGCCGTTGCTTGGGTTGCTCCTGAGCATGTGGACATACCTGTGATATCAGGGCGAGTGACCGATACCGAGGGTCGGCCCATCGAAGGACTTTTGCTCCAGGCATATGAGGAACGCTGTGGTGGTAATCTCCTGGGCTGGACGTTTACGGAAGACGACGGTACGTACCTCATGCAAATCGAAGCGGAAGAGGTCTTCATCAAGACGGATGCTCGTTACGACTACTTGCCTTATCAAGATAAATGGTTCGATTGGGCGGGAGGTACCGAAAATTGCTCTCTTGCTGCCCGACTCATCCTTCCGGGCAATCGGAAGTTCACTGACATAGACTTCTTTTTGAAGAGTCTCCCCGAGAGGGTCATGTTTTTCGAGGTCGTCGTTGCCAACGGTGTCCTTGGCGGAGGGTTCTCGGTCGAGCCGGGTTACAAGGATCAAATTCTAAAGGCCTCCATGGTACTTCCCAACCCGGCCCGCAACGATCCATACGTCTTCGATCTGGTAAGCGACAAGTTCTTCTGGGACAGCGATTGCAGATACCTTGAGGCTTGGTGGCATAACCTCGGGTCGGTGGAAGGTGCCGATTATGGCAGATATACACTGATCGTGGAATTCAAAGACGGCTCCAAAGAGGCGGTCACTTGGGATCTCGAGCCGGCCACAGTTTTCGCGGTTGATCAAAGCTCCATCAGTGTGGACGTGCATGAGAACGGGGACGCCGTCGTTAAATGGAACCGGCCGGGAGGTACCAACCAGTACTATCAGGTGCGCGTGAGAGAATATGACTCAGGCAAAGAAGTCTTTAAAAGCGACATGCTTTTCAATGCCGATCAATTGTTCATCCCCTCATCGGAGCTGGCCTGCCTGGAGCTGGATAAGACCTACAGGTGGCTGGTGCGTATATACGATGATGCGTGGCCCCTTTACAACAGGAGCGAAACCCGTGAAACCACGGCCGAATATTCCCCGGCGGATCTCCTTGACCGAGTCACTTACTGGGAGGTCATTGTGGCCGAGGGAGACGTCATGATTGATTTTCTCCTTAGGCCGGGGTCAAAAAATCATATCACCGAGGCGGTTATTTGGGATCCCACCGGTTCTTCATACACCTTCGAGTTGACGGAAGACCGGTTCGACCTAAGCTCTGAGACAAGGCTTACCAATAAGGGCTGGTTCAAACGATTCGAGTCGACCGCAGAAAGCTATGGACTTTATCGGCTGGAGGTTACTTTCAGCGACGGATACACGCAGACACTGGAACGGATTCTTGAACAGGTGGAGATTATTCCAGTACAGGAGGAATCCATGACGGCCGTTGTAAATCCGGATGGCTCCGTAAAGTTTTCCTGGGCTATCCCCGCAGGAGCAGGCCCGCAGCGATACCAGGTGAGGGTCAGAAGCGAGGATGGATCAAAAGAGTATTACGCCTCTCTGGATGCTGTCAATGCGACCGAAGTCACGGCATGGCCTTATGATTTAAGGGGTCTTGAACCGGGTTCGACCTATGGCTGGCATGTACGGGCCTATGATGAAAATCACCACGCCAGGGAGCAAAGTACGACCGGGTTCTTCCTATATGATCCGTTCACGGAAGACGAGCTGTTTGATCTGGGGGACGCCATTAGAGTTCTACAGATCCTTGCCGGCTCACAGCTTGATAAACCCTTCCCAAGTGGGGATTTGGACGGTGATGGCAGGCTGGGCACATCGGACGTAATAACCATGCTCCAGGAGATAACCGGATTGAGATAGCCTTTGCAGATAGCTCTCTTTAAATGTTGCTGCCCTCTGTGCCAATGTAAATGAGACACCTACCCCTTGATAAATTAGTGTAGGGCGGACACTCCCCAGAAATAGAGGGGCGATATCCTGCAGCCAAAGTTATGTGATTATTTAGGTCAAATGATTTTTGCCGTCAAACAAAATATTTTTATCACCGGTGTCCCAACGTTTTTGAGGTTTGGAGCCATAAACTTTTTATATAACAGGAAAACAAGTGCATAAGAGCTGGCCCCGACTTGAACTTTTTGAAATCCGCCCGCTATGCTGATCGGACCTCACTCACGGAAGCGGCACATGTATTCGGGCAAACTCGTATTTTCTCAAGTGAAGGACCGCCTGCCCAAGATAACCCTGAAAAGCTCTCCGGATGAATCAACCTACACCTTGAGCCCTCTTGAAATACGTGATTGAGGGTATTTCCTTGATTAGCTGGGATGAAATAAAATTACGTTAAAAAGAGCGATAGGAATTTGCGAGAATATTTTTCGACGGGGTTGCGCTCTTGCCTATTTCATTATTGCGATTGAATCAGCAGTGTTTGGCTGCACTGGAATGGCAGCTGCGGCGTCTGGGACGGGGAAGAATATTTCCCTTGTTATTTTTCTCGTCGCTTTAATCGCTCTTATATGAGAACGAATGGTGTGTCGACCTCTAAGAAAGCGGTGATGGAAGAAAAGGAGGTCTTTGATGAAAACGACAATTACAAAGGGACCGGGAAAATTCCACAGTCTTCAGCGGGTGTGAAAGAGTTATGCGAAAATTTGCCTGAAGAACTTTCAAAAAAATCCGGCAGGGAGAACGGCGGGCGAGGTGATCGATGATGCAACGATTACAACAAAAGTGAAGGCAAAACTTTTTGACGCCTCTATCCTGCGAGGAGTTGGCATATCTGTAGAGATATTCTTTAATCATAATTAATAATGAAAAAGGAGGTTTATCATGAAACTTAAATTGACGTTTGCTGCATGTTTTCTCGTTTTGATCGTGGCCGGCTGTGCTCCCAAGAGCCACTTCGGCGTGACCAACAAAGCCCTGACCGCCCCTCCTGAATTCGAACAGACGGAATTAG
Organism: Desulfatiglandaceae bacterium; assembly: GCA_046498185.1. GTDB lineage: Bacteria > Desulfobacterota > DSM-4660 > Desulfatiglandales > Desulfatiglandaceae > CAYXDR01. The sequence continues at coordinate 10,814 of JAWOBE010000162.1, forward strand.
CCATTGCAAAAGCCGAACAATCCGAGGGAGCGAAGTACTGCCCTGAGAAAATTTCCCAGGCTAAAGCGCTTGGTAGAGAAGCAGTTGAAGCATTCTGGGCATGCCGCACCGGCGAGGCTATGGGAATGCTCAGCCGGGCCGGGCAGCTGGCAGAAGACGCCGAATTGTGCCAGCCGCCAGAGGAAACCCCTCCGCCACCACCGCCGGAGCCTGAACCGGAGCCGGCGCTGCCCACCAGCCTACCCTCGGGGTACTTTGAGTTCGATGAATCGACCCTCTTGCCGGAAGCCCAGGCCAAACTGGATGACGTTGCGGTTTTTATGAAGGACAACCCGCATGTCAAGGTCGTCATCGAGGGCCATACCGACGCCATCGGAACCGAAAAATATAACATGGCCTTGGGACAGAGAAGAGCTCAATCTGCGGAAGATTACCTTGAGGCCAAAGGCATCAGCTCCAGCCGCATAAGTACCGTGAGCTATGGTGAAACCAGGCCCGTCGCTTCAAACGCGACACGGGAGGGCCGCGCCAAAAACCGGCGGGTGGATTTGTTTCCAATGAAATAGGGTATTCATGACGCAAAAATTGCAGGCAAATGCGGTTCCAACCCGCCGTGGCGGGGGGACCGCATTCCTTTTCACTGACTGTGCTGCCCGCGTTCTCCCATGTATAGGTTTATCTATAAAGGTTGTCGATTCACCTCATGGCTTCCACATCGCTGATTGTTCCCAGGTAACGCTGGGTGGTGGCAAGATTCGTATGCCGGAGGATCGGCTTACTCATGATTTCTGTTAGGAGTAGAGGCCCGGGAAGCATAGGTGGCCGCCTGCCACATGAATTCGGGTAACGCTTGGGGTTCCAGGCGCAAGCGATTTCTGGTAACATAAAATTTCATTTTTCAATCATGAAATGAGAAAGGAGGTCTATTATGGAACGAAAGACATTTAGTTTTCTTTCTTGGATAATATTGGCATGTTTTTTTATGGCCATTCCATTGCCCTGTCAAGCTGAGGAAAACACAGAATTACAGAAATTAGTTGATGATTTGCGCTCCTTGAGTGAGAAGTCGAAAGATCAAAGAGCCGCAGATCGCTGGCTTCAACAGGCCCTTGAGGATCTGGTGTCAAAATACGACACGACTTGGCGCAGAGAACTTATGTTTGATGAATTCTCTGATGGAAATTTCACAGAAAACCCTGCATGGAATGTGATTTCGGGGGAATTTTGGGTCGATGCTTCCCTGGGGTTGCGCTCACGTGTCCAGCCCAGGCGAGTCGAAACCAGGGATTCTACAACCGAACAACGCTCCACAGGCTCTAGAGAGGATTTGGGGAGTGCTTTGCTGGGCGCCTTGGTCGACCAGGCGTTCCAGAGAGATGAACCGAGGGAAAGCAGATCTCGATCGGAGGAAGATATTTCAAGACGAGCACCGGCAAGGATCCGTCTTGGAACTGAAATTACCAATGCGTTCTCTCTTGAACTGGTCTTCAGCATTCACAATGGGCCCAGCGTTGAAGGGCACTTTCAAGTTGCCTTGTTTCAGGACCAAACCGGCAATTACGGTTACATGTTGGCACTCTATGCGGGTGATGAAGGGATTATGGATCTTTATAGGTTCAGGAGGAGACAACGGGAGCTCGTTAGCAGTTCGAAGTTGAAAACGGACATCAGGAGTGGGGAACGGCAGAAACTATTATGGCGCCAAGGAAG
>JAWOBE010000054.1:0-18037 GCA_046498185.1 Desulfatiglandaceae bacterium
ATACGGGATGAACTCCACGATCTGGGTTTTGTGGTGGAAGACACACCAGAAGGCCCTAGGGTGAAAAAACGATAAAACATCAAAACAACCCTGTCCCTCGGGGTCGGGGTCGGGGTCGCTGTCGGCGTCGGTATCGTAAGTTGACCGGCGACCTTTTCGACCCCGACCCCGAGAGACAGGGTTGTTTTGACTTTTTATGGGATTTCCAGCGCACAAACAAAGTATTTGACATATCAGTATGTTTATTCTAGTATTTATTATTCAAACCTTAACAACCCGCGATATCGTAGTAGAGTCATTTACAAAATGCCATCAATGGAAACCCGGTGGCTTAGACGGCAGGTTCCGGCGTTGAATCGCAGCGGGCTGAAATTCACCAGCCGTGCTTCATTGTCCACTCTTTTTCAATAAGGAGGAAAACATGGAAAGTAAAACCGGAATACACCCCCAAATCCCTGAATTGCTGGATCAACTGGATAAAGGCAAATTGACTCGAAGGGATTTTATCAGGTATGCATCACTTCTCGGACTGTCAGCGGCCGCGGCGGCTTCGATGGTCGGCCTTCCTCTCCCTCGGAAAGTTTTCGCCGGCATTAAGCGGGGCGGGACGTTCAGGGCGTCATCCTCGATCCAGAAAGTAACCCATCCAGCGCAGTTTTCCTGGATAGCACCTTCGCAGCAATTGAGACAAGTGGCCGAATATCTGACCCTCACCGACGAAAACAACATCACCCATCCCTACCTACTTGAAAGCTGGAAGGTTTCTGACGACCTTAAAACATGGACATTGAATCTCCGTAAAGGCGTCAAATTCAACAACGCCGATCCTTTTACATCCGATGATGTTATCTTCACTTTCAACCAGTGGCTGGATAAAGATGTCGGATCCTCGCTGCTCGGGATGATAGGAGACTACCTGGATCCCAACGACATCGAAAAGGTTAACGACCACCAGGTGATGCTGCACCTCAAGCGACCTGAAATAGGCGTTCCGGAGCATCTTTTTCACTACCCCGCCCTTGTTCTGAACCATCGAACATTCGAAGGTGATTTCATAAAACGCCCACACGGAACCGGCCCTTATACTCTTGATGTTTACAGGGAGGGTGAAAGGTGCGTGTTGAAAAGAAGAGAGGGATACTGGCGCAAAGGTGAAGACGGCAAGGCGCTGCCGTACATGGACACCGTGGAATTCATCGACATGGGAACCGAGATGGCTCCGCAGATCGCCGCGATAAAAGCGGGCGAAATCGACATGATCGATCTCAGTGACGCTGCAGGAACGGATGTATACCAGGCATTGAAGGACGACCCGGGCGTGAACGTGGCGCCGGTAACCACCTGCACGACCAGGCTTCTGCGCATGAGGGTGGATATCAAACCATGGGACGACAACCGAGTCCGCAACGCGCTCAAACTATGCCAGCACAGGGAAAAGATTCTTGCGCTCGCATACTTCGGGCAGGGTCTCCAGGGGCAGGACACCCATGTTTATCAAAAGCATCCGGAGTATTGCGAAAAGCCCACACCGGCCTACAATCCTGAACGTGCTAAAGAGCTTTTGAAAGAGGCCGGCTACCCGAACGGTCTGGACATAAACCTTGCAGTCGGAAGTGACTGGACAGACGTGGTTCGTTTCGCCGAGGTTCTGAAGCAGGATGCAGCCCCCGCCGGTTTCCGCATCAACATCCAGACCATGCCCACAAGCCAGTACTGGGAGAAATGGACCGAAGTTGACCTTGGAATCACTCCCTGGACCCACAGGCCCCTTGGAACCATGATCCTGAACCTCGCCTACACGGCTGGCGCGGACGGAAAGCCGGTGGCCTGGAACGAAACCCGTTGGGTCGACCAAGAGTTTTCCAAGTTGCTGGAAGAAGCCAACGGGACGCTCGATGTCGAAAAACGCCGGAAAATCTTCTGCAAACTGGAGCAGATCCAGATTGACCGTGGATCGATCGGCGTCAGTTACTGGCGAAATGTGTGGATGGTTACACGCAAACGAGTTCAGAACACGGTTTCCCACCCGAACGGATACGTATTCTGCTCCAAGCTTTGGTTATCTTCTTGATCTTTTTTTTCTAACATAAATTTCGTGCCCGGGGAATTTATCCCCGGGTCGCGTCCGTCTGTTCGGAATACACGCCAATGGCCAAATTTATACTAAGGCGAATGATACTTCTGTTGCTCACGATGGTGCTGGTTTCCGCCGCGGTGTTCCTGATAACGGAATCCTCCCCCGGAAACGTAGCCAGAAACGTTCTCGGCAGCTTCGTGACACCGGAGCAGGAAGCTTCATTTCTGGCTCAGATAGGCTTGGATAAACCGGCTTATCTGCGATATTTATATTGGCTTGCCGGCAGTGACTGGCATGCCTCCCGAAAAGTCGGTTTTCCGCTTCGAAGGATAATAACTGAGTCAGGCTTCCAGGAATGGTGGGCAAAGCTTCCTGACGGAAGGCTTATCCGGTGGAAGCTCCAGGGCGAAGACCTTATAGCGAGGGTAAAAAAACCTGACGATACAGAAGAGGAATTCATCGACAATGACCGGTGGGAAATCGATCAGCACGGGGTTGGAACTTTTTGGGGCGTAAGCACCAGCAACACGGCCGTCAAATGGGAAAAGGGAGCTGATAAGAAAATCTGGACATTCGTTATGGGCACCGGATGGATGGAAACCACCGGAGGCCCTGTGGAGTATATCCCGCTGAAGAAGGGTTTTATTCGGGGTGATCCGGGGGTGTCGCTGCGCACCGGCCGGCCGGTCGCCAACAGCTTGTTCACCCGGCTGCGGAATTCGCTGGTGCTGGCCGGAATCGCATTTTTGATTGTCATGCCGATTGCTCTTTTCTTGGGCATGATAGCGGGGTTAAAAGAAGGCAGTCTCAGGGACAGGGTGCTTTCCATCGGCGGCATGATGTTTTCGGTTATTCCGGAGTTCGCCACCGGCATATTCCTGATACTTATAATGTCGATGTGGCTTGGATGGCTTCCCGGGGCCACCGTGTTCGGCGAGAAAGCACCCTGGGAGCGGCTGGATATGCTTATACTTCCAGTTTTGACTCTGACGCTTGTCGAACTGGGATATGTGCTGCGCATCACCCGGGCAAGTATGGTGGAAGTAATGCGGTCGCCCTACATCCGTACGGCCTTTCTGAAAGGACTTCCCTACCGGAGAATCATTTTCAAACACGCTGTCAAAAACGCCCTTATGGCTCCCATCACCGTGATCATGCTGCATGTGAACTGGCTGATGGGTGGAATCGTCATAGTTGAAGTTGTATTCGGGTATCCCGGTCTCGGCAAGTATCTATTGGATTCGGCGATGTTCAAGGACATTAACGCACTCGAAGCAGGCGCGATGGTACTGGTGATTCTTGCGGTCGGCACCCAATTGATCGCAGACATAATTTATACATTTTTGAACCCGAGAATTCGTTATGGCTGAGCAGAATACGATAGCCGCCAATGGAAATCCGCCTGAAGATGATGCTCCCCCCGCCCCCAGGGCCGGCATGCTTGGATCAATCGGGCGGGCGTTGAATGTACTGTTGTCTTCCCGGACGGCGGTGGTGGGGCTGACGATAGTAATATTCTGGATCGCGGTTGCGATGTTCGCACCTCTGCTCACTCCCTACACCCCGTACGAACAGGACTGGAAAGCCCCCAACCAAGGACCTTCAAAAGAACACATACTCGGCACCGACGAACTTGGTCGAGACCTCTGGTCCCGCTTGATCTACGGGGCCCGTGTCGTGCTGGTCATTCTTCCTGTTTCCGAACACCTGTGGATCCCCGGGGGAACGGCTTTATGGGGCGTGCTTGTAGCGCTGGTGGCCGGAGTGATCCTCGGGCTGGTGAGTGGTTATTACGGGGGCTGGATCGACGAAATCGTGATGCGTCTTTTGGACGCGATGATGGCTGTTCCTATAATCCTGCTGTTTCTTCTGATAATGTCCGCTCTGGGCCAGTCAGCAGTCAATGTGGTGATAGCGATGACCATAGTCGGCACACCTGGGATAGCCAGACTGGTGCGCAGCCTGACCATGGACATCCGAACCAGGGAATTCATCCGTGCCGCGGAAACCAGGGGCGAAACTCCGTGGCATATAATGTTCGTTGAAATCCTGCCCAATGCGCGCGGACCGATAATCGTAGACTCGATGCTGCGGGTGGGTTACGCAATATTCGCCATGGGAACGCTCGGATTTCTGGGGCTGGGTCTTCCACCCCCGTCGCCTGATTGGGGAAGCATGGTTGCAAAAGGCCGGGAGTTCATAATGGCCGGGAGCCCGTGGGCTGCTTTGTGGCCGTCGCTCGCAATCGCCTCGCTTGTGGTCGGCTTGAACCTGTTCGCCGACGGCATTAGGGAAGAAACCATGAAGTATCAATAAGGTTGAATGATTTGAGCAACGAAGAAACCCAGTACGAAGGTCCCGTGCTGCAGGTGCGGGATCTACGGATAGCCTACGAGACCCGTTATGGTGATGTCGAAGCGGTGCGCGGCGCATCCTTTGACGTCAATGAGGGGGAGACGATAGGCCTGGTCGGGGAATCGGGCTGCGGCAAAAGCACGATCGCCTACGGTATCGTCAATTTTCTCGGACCGAACGGTAAAATTGTAGACGGAAGCGTAATTTTTCAGGGAAACGAATTGGTGGGACGCTCCGAGAGGGAATTGAAAAAATTGCGCGGGGACCGTATTGCAATGGTTTACCAGGACCCGATGCAGGCTTTAAACCCATCGGTACGGGTCGGAGAACAGCTTACCGAGGTGCTCACCTTCCACCAGCCCATTTCCTTTAACGAGGCATGGAAACGGTCCGTGGAAATGTTGAAGCGGGTATACATGCCCGACCCTGATGCGGTGATGGAAAGGTACCCGCACCAGATATCTGGCGGCCAGCAGCAGCGCGTGGTGATTGCCATGGCCATGCTCAACAACCCTCCGCTGTTGATCATGGACGAACCCACCACGGCGCTTGACGTCACGGTGGAAGCCGCTGTGCTGGATTTAATCGAGGAGCTCAAAAGTGAATTTAATGCCGCCAATATATTCATAACCCACAATCTTGGGGTCGTCGCCAGGGTAAGCGATTACATGTGCGTGATGTATGCTGGGGAACAGGTTGAACTGGGTCCGGTAAGGGACATCTTTCAAAACCCTTCTCATCCATACACAATGGGGTTGCTTGCAAGTGTCCCCCGGCTCGGAGAAAGCAAACACGAATCCATTCTCAACCCCATACGGGGCAGGGTTCCTCCTCCGTCTGAACGGCCCCGCAACGCATGCATATTTGCTCCACGTTGTGATTATGCCACCGAAGAATGCATCTCAGGACGCCCACCGTTTGTACAGGTAAGTCAAAACCATTCGGCCAGATGCATTTACGCCGAAGAGCTGGATCGACGAAGAAAGACTTTCAAGGCAAAAGGCGTTCCGAAAGCTACAGATTCCACGGAAACAGGGCAAAACGAGGTTCTTTCCATGGAAAGGCTCAAGGTCTACTACCCGCAGGAATCCAACTCGGTGGTCAGTCTGTTCGGTCTCGGAGAAAAAAAATACGTCAAGGCTGTTGACGATGTGAGCCTTCGGGTAGCCAAGGGCAGGACACTCGGCATCGTCGGAGAATCCGGATGCGGCAAATCAACCCTTGTCAAAGGTTTGATCGGCCTTGAACCCGTCACAGCCGGAGAAGTTGAATTCCTGGGAGTCGACGCCACCAAGCAGGTGTCCGACCGCGATAAAAGACTGATCCGCGAAATGCAGATGGTTTTTCAAAATCCGGATTCAACGCTCAATCCGTCCTATACGGTGGGCTGGCAGATAGCCAGGCCCATAAAGCACTTCAAAACTGTACCGAAGCACAAGGTAAAACAAGAAGTAATCCGCTTGCTCAAGGCCGTGCGACTTGGAGAAACCTATTACAACAGACTCCCAAGGCAGTTAAGCGGCGGAGAGAAACAGCGCGTCGGAATTGCACGGGCGCTTGCAAGCAGACCGGACCTGATCATATGTGACGAACCGGTTTCTGCGCTTGATGTATCCGTGCAGGCCGCCGTCATCAACCTGCTCCTGGAAATTCAGCACGTTTTCGGTTCATCCATGATATTCATCGCCCACGATCTCAGCGTTGTGCGTTTCTTTTCAGACGACATCGCGGTGATGTATCTCGGGCAGATCGTCGAGATAGGGCCGGCTGAAGCGATCTACGCCCCTCCATACCATCCCTATACCGAAGCGTTGCTTTCGGCGGTGCCCATCCCGGACCCGGATGCCGAACAGAAAGAGATCCGCCTTTCCGGAAATGTCCCGAGCGCATTGAATCCCCCGTCCGGTTGCCGCTTCCATACACGCTGCCCCCGCAGAAACATGTTGCCCGATGGAGGGCTTATATGTGAAAAGGAAGCTCCGCCATGGCAAGAAAACGGCAAGGGTCACCGAATACTTTGTCACATCCCGCTAGAAACGCTTATGACGGTAGAACCCGTGATACATAGTTCACTTCCGGAAATATCGGATGAGCGCTAGGGAGTTTTCAGATGTCTACCCGCTAATCCCCAGGGAGCCTGCCAAGCGCCTCCTCGGCCACCTCAGAAACTGATTTATCTTCGATCGAAACGCCGTTAAAAAATGAAAAAACACCCCGATCATCACACAGCCTGCCGAGATCCTGCTTCGCTTCCTCAATGCTCATAATCCCTGCAACCCACGCAGCAAAACCCCTTACCGCCGTGTCATCCGAAGCCAGATATCGCCGGATCTCGACAGCCGAAGGATCCACGAACTCCGGGCGGGCGGCGGTGAATCTACCGATTCCCCAAAGAAGCCCTCGCTGAAGCTGCGGCAGTTCCAAATAGTTGCCGTCCTCTCTTGCATATGAAAATAATATCCGACAATATTCAACTGCAAGGTCCCGGTTTCTGGCAAGGATCTCACCAAATGTCTCCGGAGAACCCCACCCTATTCCCCCTGATTCATCGTTGAGGTTCCACATGAGCCGCCTCATAACAACCCTTGCGGCTTCCATATCCTGCTCCGCCAGTCTGTCGACGAGGATGCCTATCGCCTTTACCGCGCGCCACCTGACGAGATCCTCAAGATCATACAAGCATGGAAGCAATGCGTTTACCCCCTTTACCAGCCCCGACTCCGCAGCCCTTTCGGCTGCAGCATCGACGGATTCGTTCAACAATGCCATGCGCACAGCCTCTCTGCGCTTCAGCCTTTTCATATCCACTCCTTTAAAAAAAAGATGAATCAATTGCAGAACTATTTACCACGACAGATAAAAATTTGGTCATTAGCCTGTCGACGTCGGGGTCGAAGAAGCGCGTCCGTCAAACTTTGATGACGTCAGATATTCCACCCGGCACCTTATCGGAGCTGGTTTGCCGGACCTGTTTTCAAGGCAAACCATCAAATGGCGATGTCAACCGGAATCGGACTTAGAATACCCTGCAGATCCGCCGATGAAATATCAACCAACAATCCCCGTCGCCCTGCGTTGATATATACCCGGGGAAGATCCATCACCGTGGACTCCATGTATACGGGGAGCTTCTTCAGGGTTCCGAACGGCGACGTTCCACCCACGAAATAACCTGTGTGTTTATGGGCTGTCGCCGGTTCACAAGGTTCTACCGTTTTCACGCCGATCAACCGTGCAAGCTTTTTTGTGGAAACGTGCATGTCCCCGTGCATTAGTACAATAAGGGGGTCTTTCGATTCAGTTTCCATAACGAGCGTCTTTATCACGGCATGTTCGTCCAGCCCCAGCTTCCGGGCAGCGTCGCCCGTACCTCCACGATCTTCATACCGATATAAATGGAATATGGTATTTACTCCGCACTTCCTGAGAAATTTCACCGCAGGGGTGGAAGGTATTTTCTCTCTGCCCATTTAAATCCTCGCATGTCACTTTTTGGTTCATTTTTTTCAAATACCGATATGGATAACATACAAAATACGCCGTAAAAAGCATTCATTGAAAAAAACAGCTGAAAAATTTTCAGGATTCTCCCGGCCGAGCCCTTCCCGCCTGCTTATGTTCGCCAAGATTCTTGACACCATAAATCCGCTTACTTTATATTCGAGGATACAAACAATCTCGGATGCTTCTATCCGGATTTTGACCCCGCAGCAGTTCTTTCGTTTGGTTTTTCCTTTAACCGCTGGAGAACGACCCTATGAAATTCATCCGGGAACGTGTTTTACAGAGGGAATTCATGGCCGGCAGCTGGTGCAATCTCGGCTCGCCGATCACGGTTGAAATGGCCGCCCGAGCCGGCTTCGACTGGATACTGATAGACCAGGAGCACGGACCAGGGGACAACATGACCCTGCTCCATCAGATTCAAGCCGCCGATGCCGGTTCGGCCCCGGTAATCGTGCGTATAGCGTGGAACGAAATGCCGAGATTCAAGCGTGTACTCGACCTGGGAGCCGCCGGAGTAATGGTCCCGTATGTTCAGACTCCACAGGAAGCCGCCGACGTGGCATCTTTCATGCGTTATCCACCTGAGGGAGTACGAGGCGTTGCAAGCAGCCCCAGGGCTACGGGCTTCGGCCCCGATTTTCCCGAATACTTCGACGCCGCAAACCGGAATCTTCTTACGGTTGTCCAGGTGGAGACCGCGAAAGCTGTTGAAAACCTTGAAGCCATTGCTTCGGTTCCTGGAGTGGACGTTCTTTTCGTCGGTCCGCTGGATCTATCCATAAGCCTGCAAAAACCAGGGCGGTTCAACGATCCCGATTTTATCTCGGTTTTGAAAAATATCTCCGCCGTCGTAAAGTCCGCCGGCAAAGCGGCGGGGATACTCCTGCCCGGGCTTTCCGAGTTGCCGCTCGCCGTCGAGCTCGGTTTCACGTTCGTGGCCGTTGGTACCGATGGAGGCACTGTGACCGCCGGCATGAAAGAATATATAACAGCCATGAACAAATACAGAAACCACTGAAGATGGGCACAAATTTTAACTGGATAAATAAAAAAAGGGAATTTTCATGCCCACTACCCCTACCCGCTTGATTTCGTACATTAATCTCGTGAACTTTTGCCGGAGCGCGTATGAAAAATGCGGCGTCCCTCCGGAAGAGGCACGAATAGGCGCAGAGTATCTTGTAAAATCCGACCTTCGCGGAGTCGCAACGCACGGGGTCATGAGGCTTCCCGCGTACATCCGGCGGCTCGAAGAGGGATGGATGCGCCCGGTGATGAAACTAGAGACGCTGAGAAGCAAGGGTGCCACCTCATTTATCAATGCTTGCGGCTCCATGGGCCAGCTTGTTGCTCATCACGCCATGGGGCTGGCCTCAAAGCTGGCCTCTGAACACGGTGTGGGCTGGGTCAATGTAATAAACAGCAGCCACTTTGGAACCGCCGGTCTTTTCGCGATGAGGGCGCTGGAAAATAATTTCATCGGATACCTCTGTTCAAACTCCGCCCCCCAAATGGCTCCATACGGCGGCAGAAAAAAAATAATCGGAAACAATCCTCTCGCATACGCATTCCCGGCGGGTTCCCGTCCGCCAATAGTGCTCGATTTTTCGTGCTCCACCGTATCAGTAGGCAGGGTCATCCTTAATGCGAAAAAAGGCGTTTCAATTCCTCAGGGCTGGGCCGTGGATGCGAAGGGCCGCCCTACCACGGATCCGACTGATGTAAGCGAAGGCGGTGGAAGCCTGCTCCCCATGGCTGCGCATAAAGGCTACGGCCTCGCCGTAGCCCATGAAATCATGACCGCCGTACTCGGCGGCGGCCGCTGGACCATGCATATAAACGACATCTACAAACCCGCCCCGGACGGCATACAGGGCACATGTCATTCTTTTATGGCACTGGACCCGGAATGTTTCGTAGGCAAGGAGGAATTCATCAAAGGGGTGACGCGCTACATCGATGCTGTAAAAGCAAGCCCGACAGCCGAAGGCTGCACTGAAATACTTTATCCCGGGGAACGCTCCGCCCGGATATCAACCGAACGCCTTGACTCCGGCATCCCTATACCCGAAGCTGTTGCAAGTGAACTGCAGAACCTGGCCAAACGGCTGGGAGTGATGTTGGGCTTCGAATAAAGGCGGAAAACGCATCCATTCAATCTTTGATGGGATCGTAAAAAGTCAAAACAACCCTATCCCTCGGGGTCGCTGTCGGCATCGGTCTCGGACGTTGATCGGCGGCCTTTTCGACCCCGATACCGATCCCGACCCCGAGGCCGATAAGGCGGATATGGTACTTTTTACGAAGCCATTATCTTTTATTTTTATCACGGATGACAGGCAGGAGAAAAAATAAATGAGAGACTATGTATCTATCACCAAGAAAACACGCAGTCGGTTACTGGTGGAAGGCCCTCATAAAGCCGGTGAACGGGCTCACCTCCGCTCTCTCGGCCTTTCGGGAGACGATCTCAATCGGCCGTTCATTGCAATAGCCAATTCTTTCAACGAGGCCCATCCAGGACATGTGCACCTGCGCGGATTAGCCGAAGAAGTGAAAAGAGGTATTTTTCAGGCCGGAGGTATCGCTTTTGAATTCAACACGATAGCGATTTGCGACGGCCTGACCCAGGGTCATATCGGCATGCGGTATGTACTTCCCAGCCGCGACCTGATAGCCGACTCGATCGAGCTTGTCGTCGAGGCTCAACAGATGGACGGTGTGGTTTTTATATCGTCATGCGACAAAATCGAACCAGCGATGTTGATGGCGATGGTTCGCCTCGACCTGCCGTCGGTGATGCTCACCGGAGGTCCTATGCTGCCCGGCACTTTCAAAGGACAACCTGTCGCGATTCCGGACATGCGGGAAGCTGTGGGTCGCTGGGTGAGCGGTGAATTGAACGACAGCGAAATACTGGAGCTTGAATGCAACGTGTGCCCCGGTCCGGGTTCCTGCGCAATGATGGGTACCGCCAATACAATGGCATGTGTAGCCGAAATCCTTGGCCTGACTCTCCCTGGCTGCGCAACCGCTTCGGCGGTTTCTTCCCTTAAAAAACGCCTGGCCAGGGAAAGCGGCCGGCTTGTAGTCAAGCTGATCGAAGAAGGGATCACCCCTGGCAAAATCATCACGAAAGCCGGCCTTGACAACGCTGTGAGCCTTTGCGCCGCGATAGGAGGCAGCACGAATGCGGTGCTTCATCTCCCGGCAATTGCCGGCGAGCTGGAGATTGAACTCGGTCCGGAGGATTTCGACCGTATCAGCCGAAAAACCCCTTATCTTACCAGTATAAAACCTTCCGGCCCCTATACCACAGCCGATCTGGACAGGGCCGGGGGAGTGCCGGCCCTGATCAAGAGGCTTCTTCCGGTGCTGAACGCAGATGAGAAAAACCTTTTGGGTGAAACCCTCACCCAGATCGCCGCACGGGCCGAAGTGCGAGACCAGGAGGTAATAAGGCCGCTCGACAATCCCGTGCGCAAACAGGGTTCTTACGCTGTCCTCAAAGGAAACCTGGCACCGGAGGGAGCTGTTGTCAAAATATCGGGAGTTGCGCCTGAAATGATGCGGCATTCGGGTCCTGCCAGGGTGTTCAACAGCGAAGAGGAAGCCGACCAAGCGATTTATGACGGCCGGATAAATTCGGGCGATGTGCTCGTACTGCGTTACGAGGGACCCAAGGGCGGCCCGGGGATGAGGGAAATGCTGGGTGCCACAGCCGCATTGATGGGCATGGGCCTTGGAACTTCAACGGCCCTGATAACCGATGGGCGGTTTTCCGGGGCGACCCGCGGCCCCTGCATCGGGCACATCGCCCCGGAAGCCGCGGCTGGAGGCCCCATAGCATATGTGCATGAAGGAGATATTATCAAAATCGACATCCCGGGGCGTCGGCTTGAACTGAAAGTCGCCGAGCAGGAGCTTCTGAAACGGCGGCAAAACACAACGATTCAAAGCAAAAAAGTCCGTGGTGCACTCAAACGTTATAGCCGCCTTGTTGGAAGCGTTTCCAAGGGGGCCAGGCTCGATCACGAATGAAAGGAAGGCGAAATGTCCGAAACGCGGTCCACTATCCTGAAACTTAACCCTGAGGACAATGTTGTTGTCGCACTCGCCGACATTCCAGCGGGTTCGGAGCCTGCTCCAGGACTATTCTGCAAGCAGAGGATTCCCGCGGCTCACAAAATCGCCTCGGAACCTATCCCGTCCGGAGCCCCAATCGTCAAATACGGGCAGATCATCGGATTTGCGTCCACCGATATACCGGCCGGCCTGCACGTGCACACCCATAATGTTTTATTCAAGGATTTTCCGCGTGATTCGCAGCTATCCGGCAAAACACCGTCGCAGGAAAGGCTTTCACCCGAAAAACGCGCATGTTTCAAAGGTATTCTCAGACCTGACGGGAGGGCGGCAACCCGCAACTATGTTGCAATCATACCGACATCGGCGTGTTCCAGCCAGGTGGCGGTGGATATAGCACGGTCATTTGAAAAACGAGACTTGGCGCCTTTTGCGAATGTGGACGGGGTTGTGGCACTACCCCACAAGGACGGCTGCGGGATGCTTGACAGGGACGAAGGGCTTTCGATGCTCCAGAGGACCGTCGCTGGTTACGCCGATAACCCAAATTTTGCATCCGTCGTATTGGTAAGCCTCGGCTGCGAGGTAAACCAACCGGAAGCTCTCTGCGAGATGCTTGCTCCCACAGCCTGGAAGCCGGTGGTCAGCATAGACATTCAAAAGCTGGGCGGCGCCCGTGCCGCTATCACCGCCGGCCGCGCAGCGGTCATGGAAATGCTTACAACCGCGGATCAATCAAGGAAACAATCTCTCTCCGCGGAACATCTTGTCGTGGGGCTCGAGTGCGGTGGCTCAGACGCCTATTCAGGAATCAGCGCAAACCCGGCACTGGGGGCAGCTGTTGATTTATTGGTTCGAAACGGGGGAACCGCTATTTTGTCGGAGACTCCGGAAATATACATGGCCGAACACCTGCTTGTGCGTAGAGCCTTAAACCAGAGGGTACGCGATGATCTTCTGGATATAATCCACTGGTGGGAAACCTATACATCTTCCCGGGGACAGACCATAAACAACAACCCCACACCCGGCAACAAGGCAGGAGGCCTCACCACGATAGCTGAAAAATCTCTTGGAGCGGTGGCCAAAGGGGGGACAACCCCTCTTAACGCTGTTTACCGATATGCCGAAAAAGTCACTGCCCATGGCCTCGTGTTCATGGATTCACCGGGCTATGATCCCGTTTCGATCACAGGGAAGGTGGCAGGAGGTGCAACACTCATTTGTTTCACCACCGGCCGCGGCAGTGTCTCCGGGTGCAAACCCTCACCTGTTCTGAAACTGGCAAGCAACAGCGACCTCTACCGAAGACTCGAACCGGACATGGATATAGACTGCGGCCCGATAGTTGACGGTGAAACTACCATCGAAAATATGGGCCGCTATATTTTCGAAATGATCCTGGCCGCAGCTTCCGGAGCACTTACGAAATCCGAAGAACAGGGGTTCGGGGACATGGAATTTTCACCATGGCTCATTGGCGGCGTGTTGTAGGCTTTTCGGTTCTCAGCCGTTGTTTTCGATACTCTCCAGCCTGGCCAGGTTTTCCCTGGCGAAATCCAGCTCCGGATCCAGTTCCAACGCGAGCCGGTAATATTGAACCGCTTCATCGACCTTGCCCATATCCCTGTAGTTGGAGGCGATATTTGCATAGTCGATTCCGGATCCCGGGTTTAACTCCAGCACCTTTTGGAAACATTCTATCGCTTTTTCATGCTCCTTGAGCTTAAAATGACAAAACCCCATAAGATTGTAGATATCGGTGCGCTCCTGATCCAGTTGCTCGGCTTTTTTCAGCACTTCGATCGCTTCCCGGTAACGCTCCAGTTCCTTTAAGCAAACGCCGGTATAGGAAAAAATCGTTGGCAGCTCCTGTTCCGGGGGATCGAGCCCTGCAGCCGCCCTAAGATGCAGAAGGGCCTCCTCAGGATCATCAATCGAAAGATACGTGAGACCCATAAAAAAGCGCGTATAATATTTGCCTGGCAGCCGACGATCCATCTCCCGAAGAAGCGGAAGCCCCACCTCTGCACCATCGCCTCCTGCGATCATTTTAGCAGTCAGCATGCCCACACTGGTCCCTGAAGTCCGCTCCCTGAAATGAGCCCCTGGAACGATGACATAAACCCCCGGTATTCTTAAATCCGGATTGGTTACATCAATCACCAGCACATTCAGACCCGATTCCTCCAGTTTTTCGACGCATTTCTCAATTTCTATTCGGATATTGGAATCAGACAAGTCCGGCAAGGAACGGATCGAAACGATCTTTGTCCCGCCTGTCAGGAATTCGACATCTTCAAGTGAGCCCGGTTTCGGAAGTCCGCTTGCAACATACCCGGAACCACTGTTGAAGTCCCCACCGAGCTGTGCCGCTTCGGTCAACGCCCTGACAACGGCTTTTTGTGGATCGGGGCTTGTTCCGGCGGTCCATACTATCTCGCTTCTGCGGGGAAAACTCGCTGGATCGTAAGCGACCACCCCCACGGTTGCGATTCCGGTATCTATACTCATATCGAAAAGAAACACACGGATACCGGCATTTTCAAATTTATCAAGAAGCTCTTTGGCGAGGGTATCGGTCACCGAAGCCTTGTCAATAATCGGCACGGGCATCTTTGATCGGCTGACCACCGAGGAGACATGGCGTTCAACGACTTCACAAAGGCCTTGAAGCACGGCTTCCTCGATACAATTACCAGCCGCCGAGCCGTTATACTCGTTAAGCGCAAAAAACCAGTCGAACGGTACCAGCACCTCATCTCCGGTGGTCAAATCGGCGCCCAACGTCCATTTTACCGGGGTAATCGAAAAAAGATCGAGTGCGGAAGCTACATCGCTCGAATCATCATGAACCGAGACTTGAATCTGGTCCAGCCCTATAGCCTTTTCGTTCAACTCTTTATGTGGAAAGCTCAGGAAATTAGACTGCTCCGAGGCAAAAGTAAACAGGCTGTATCGCTCGGCCAGTTCCATCACCGCGCTGGCTTCAGCCTGAGAGGGACTGGCGCCCTTTCCCATTTGTTTTTTTGCCCCTATCGCCGATTCAGCGTCCCTTCCACACAAACTGAAATACACAGGAATATCGAGCCTTCCGTTGTCTATTCTTACAGCCTCTTCCAAAATATCAAGCTTTAACCTGGCGAGTTTTTCCCTGAAAATGCCGACTGTCCGTTCCGGGGCAATTGTTTTTCCAAGTTCGAAATCCTCGGTCTTGAAAGCATCTTTGAGTACTATTTTTCGATTCATTCCACTTCTCTCTCCTTGCCACAAATTGATCGTTTCGAGGAACGACCTTCACTGCAGCGGATCTTCGTCAAATCTTGGTAAAAGCTCGCGGTTCATCTTACCGGAAACGTATCCTTCCAGGTCGAGGGCCACATGTAAGAATCCGATCGAACGAAAAGCCTCCACAATAGCTGTTCGCCGGTCCGGGTCGATAATTCTTTCAAAAAGCTCCGGTGGAATTTCGATTCTGGCCGTCGTTCCATGATGCCTTACCCTTGCTTGTCTAAAACCCAACCTCTTGAGACATTGCTCGGCATCCCGAACTGCAGTCAGCTTTTGGGCGGTTATCTTCGTACCATAAGGAATCCGTGTAGCCAAGCAGGCCATTGTGGGCAGGTTCCAGGTCGGCAGGTTTTTTGCCCTGGAAATTTCACGGATATCCTCTTTTGTGAGTCCGGCCTCCAGTAAGGGGGCAAGTATTCCTTCTTCCTCGGTGGCACGAAGACCGGGCCGGAAATCGTCGGGATCATCTGCATTCGCGCCGTGGGCGATCCACCGGATATCCCTGGAGGCAGCAACCTCGAACAACTTTTCTATCATGGCTTTCTTGCAGTGATAGCAGCGCTCCGGGCCGTTTTCAACAAACCCTGGAATCCCCATCTCATTTGACCGAATTACAACATGTTCAACCCCCAAATCTTTTGCAAAAGCCCTGGCCCTTTCAGTCTCTGACACGGGGTATATAACGGATTCGGCCGTGACCGCAACCACCTTGGATCCCAACTTTTGGTGAGCAACCGAAAGCAAAAAAGCGCTGTCAACACCTCCGGAAAAAGCCACAATCATTGATTCGAACCTCCCAAGAACCTCCAGGAGTCTTTCAAATTTGCACTCAATATCCCCTGCCATACAGAGTCCCCCTTCAAATCGCGAAATGATCCACCACCGAATCGGCGAGGCACAAGCCGTACGGCTTCGGTACACTTTTAAAGATACATTTATTTTACATTACACGATACCAAGTGGCATTTCAATATGAATATCGGATAAATTTTTCATTTTTTATTGACATTTAGTCAATACAAGCATATACTTTTTTATAAGTTAATAATTCTGCAACGTATAGATTTGGGTCCCTTCCCAAACCAAAAGCAGCCTTCCCCGCCAATGACACAAAATTTGTTCATGGCGTTTAAAAGACCCCAGGCACTTTCCAGCGAGTGGATTGTTATGTGGAAATTCAGAGAAAAACTTAATTATTATGAAAGGTTACGTCGATCGCTCTATGAAGTGCTTCGAGACTCGCTCGAACGCAGGCTTATGAAGCTCTCTTTGGTGGACTCTTACTACAAGTACGAAAAAAATGATGTTGATTATCCATTTCTCGAGAAAAGCGAACTCAAACCGCGATGCCGGAAAATGGAATCGGAATCGAAAATATTCAATACCTTCCTGGTAATATTCAGCGAAGGAGTCGTCAGCAATAACCTAAAAAATTACCTTAGGTTTTCCCCTGAAAATAGTGTAATCAAAAAGAATTTAGCTTATCTAGCCAGCTTCTCACTTTACAATCGTTTCCACCTGAATATGCGCTATTTCGAAACTCCCGGCTTTCTTGACCTTGCAGAGGAATTATTGAAAGTTGATTATGCTTTATTAATTCAGCCGGATCCTTTCTTAAAAAAGAAAAATAGATATTCACTGACCCATTTTCATGTTAAAGTAGATTGGCCGATTGCAGACGCAGCCGAAGACCTTGCCAAATATCTCCGCTACATTCAAAGCAACCTTTATGAAAACGGGGATGAAGCGGCAAGAATACTCCAAAACAAATTATTTGAATATTACGGCTGTCATCACAATGTAGGAGGCAGGAGAACTGCGGGATTGATCGCAGCGCAGCTTCTGCGAAGGATGGGTACAATCTCGACGGTTTATGTCTCGAGTTCCGAGGCACGGGCGATGTATAAGTACAGCGAGCGAGGTGTATCTAAATTCTTCCTGCTGAAAATAGATACAAGGCAGGCTGAAGCACTGGCAAAGAAGGAAGGTCTGAACTTAGGCGCCCTTTCAAGCGATTACTTGTATCAGACCAATGATTCAAAGTATATTGCCATCGCGGAAGCGATGTATGAATACACAGTTCATTCGACCCCCCCCGAAGACGGAAAACTCCGTAAAGTAAGATCCGCATACCACTGGCTGAAGCTGCAGGAGGAGCTGCTCCATCCAAAGGAAAACTCGCTTTCGGCGGCTCCTATTACGATCGAATGGGTTTATGCCGGGACATAAGCCTTGACCATCGCGACGGTTTTCCGCTATGAAACTACACATGAGAACAAAGATTTTATCCGAGGAATTGATACGGCAGACGATTGCATTCCATGGCCACTGGTGTCCGGGGTTGGCTACCGGCATACGCGCCGCCGAGTGGGTGTTGATTGAACTCGGGAAAGCATCCGATGAAGAAATTGTGGCGGTCGTGGAAACGGACATGTGCGCAGTCGATGCGATTCAATTTCTAACAAGCTGTACGTTTGGAAAAGGGAATCTTATTCACCGCGATTTCGGAAAAACCGCATTTTCATTTTACCGCAGGCGGGATGGTAAATCCGCAAGACTTGTAGGTAGGGATGAAGTCAGGAACGAATTCAAGCCACTCCTTGACCCCCTTTACCGAAAAATGCAGGAACATGCCTTAACAGATGAAGAGGCTCTTCAGCTGAAGGAAACAAAAAATAAAGTTATCAACAAAATTATGAGTTGCCCTATCGAAAAACTTTT